>NZ_JTLI01000001.1 GCF_000799075.1 Cetobacterium sp. ZOR0034 | reverse complement strand
TGCCGCTTATCGGAGTCGAACCAATTACCTACTGATTACAAGTCAGTTGCTCTACCAGGTGAGCTAAAGCGGCATCCCTTAGACATTTATAATTATACCCTATGATATATAAAAAGTCAACATTTTTTTTAAAAAAAAGAAGTAGAATATTTCTCTACTTCTGACTTCCTTTGATTTTACTAGGTTTTTCAATTATTTTTTTAATTGAATTAATAACTCTCTATATTGTTTTATCATAACTTTCGTCATTGACTTCTTTATTAATTGATACCATTTAAATTGAACTGACTCCATTCCTCTAACAGCATCTGCAACCATTCTTGTTAGAAACTCTTGCTCTTCATATGAAAGTTTTAGCTCCATTCTATCTTTAGAATCTGCTATAGATTTTACATAATCTAAAAATTGTCCTACATTTTGCATTCCACTATTTACATCAAACTGCTTTTTTATTTCTTCTATAAATTTAGATAAGAATTTTTTTGTACCTTTATCTAAAGTTACAGAATATTTTCTCTTTCCTTTTCCAATTTTTTGAATTGAATTCATCATTCCCATCATAGATGACATTGAATTCATTTGCATAGGATTCATGTTATTTGGGTTTAATTTTTGTGCCTTCATCAGTTTCCTCCAAAATTTTATATTTTTCCAATAAGTTTCTCTATTGCTTCTTTTTTTATAGCTCCCTCTCGAAGTATTTTGGGAACATCTTTTGTTAAATCTATTATTGTTGACTCTACACCTAAAGGAGATTTTCCTCCATCTATAATTATATCTACTCTTTCCTTAAAGATTTCATTTAACTCTTCATAACTTCTAGGAGTAGACTCTCCAGATATATTTGCACTTGTTGTTGGAAGAACTCCACCTACAGACTCTATTATATACTGTGCTAATTTTAAAGCTGGTATTCTTACTCCAACAGTTTGTCCTCCTGAAACCATTATATCTGGTACACTATTTCTTTTATTTAAAATTATTGTCAATGCTCCTGGCCAAAATTTTTCTGCCAACTTTACGACAATCTCTTTTTTCTCTTCATCTACTATTGCTACTTTTTCTACATACTCAACTTTACTTAAAAGTGCTATCAATGGTGAATTAAAGGCTCGTTCTTTAGCCTTATAAATTTTTTCAATTCCTTCTAGTGATTTCAAACTTGCTCCAACACCATAAACAGTATCTGTTGGATATATTATTATTCCATTTTCATCTAAGATTTTTTTTATAAATTTTAAATCAATGTTGTCTTCTTTATATACAATTCTTTTCATAATAAATCCTTTTCCTTAATATTTATTTATTATAAAATAATTCTAACATATAAAAATAAAAAAAGCTAGTATAATACTAGCTTTTCTATATGCTTTTACTTTTCAAATAACTCAGATACAGATTCGTTATTAACGATTCTTCTAACTGCCTCTGCAAGAATTTCATCTACAGATACAACTTTTATCTTATCTATTTTCTTAGATTCTGGAAGTGCTATTGAATCTGTTATAATAACCTCTTTTAAACAAGAAGCTTGTAATCTTTCAATAGCTGGATCAGAAAATACTCCATGAGTACAACAAGCATAAGCTTCTACAGCGCCTCTTGCCATTATAGCTTCAGCTCCATTTGTTATTGTTCCTGCAGTATCAATCATATCATCAATAAATATTGCAACCTTACCTTCAACCTCTCCAATTAAGTTCATTACTTCTGACATATTTGGTTTTGGTCTTCTCTTATCAATAATTGCTATTTTACAATCTAGCCATTCTGCTAATTTTCTAGCTCTTTTTACTCCACCGATATCTGGAGATACTACTACCACTTTTTCTCCTGATAATCCTCTAGCTATAAATGACTTAGCTAGTAAAGGTAATGCTTGCATATGATCCACTGGAATATCGAAGAATCCTTGGATTTGATCAGCATGTAAATCCATAGTTACGATTCTTGTCGCTCCTGCTGTTGTTAATAAATTTGCCACTAATTTAGACGTGATCGGCTCTCTAGGTCTTGATTTTCTATCTTGTCTAGCGTATCCGTAGTAAGGAATGATAACGTTTATCGATTTAGCTGATGCTCTTTTTAAAGCATCAATAAATATTAATAACTCCATTATATTCTCGTTTACTGGCTCAGATGTAGATTGAACAACAAATATATCTCTACCTCTTACCGTTTCTCCTACACAAACATAAACCTCTCCATCTTTAAATCTAACAATCTCAACATCTCCTACTGAAGTCCCATATTTCTCAGCTATTTTTTTAGCTAACTCCACGTTTGATGTTCCGGCAAAAATTTTTACCCCAGGTCTTTCCATTTTTTCTATTTCCTCCAATCAAATTTTATAACTTGTTTACTTCTTGATACCGCTAACGCATTTTCTGGAACATCTTTTGTTATTACAGAACCTGCTCCAACCAACGCATTTTCTCCTATATTTAAAGGAGCCACCAACATGGTATCACTTCCTATAAAAGCATTTTTTCCAATTGTGGTTTTGAATTTATTTTTACCATCATAGTTACAAGTTATTGTACCTGCACCTATATTAGTTTTTTCTCCGACTGTAGCATCTCCAAGATATGTTAAATGTCCTGCTTTAACACCCTTTTCTAATACTGATTTTTTTATTTCTACGAAGTTTCCAATATGAACTTCCTCTTTCAGATGTGATTTAGGTCTCAAGTGTGCAAAAGGACCTATTGTCACTCTATCCTCTACAACACTTTCTTCTAACACTGAACTTTCAACTCTTACATTATTTCCAATGTTACAGTCAATCACTCTTGTATTCCCTAAGATCTCACAATTTTGACCTATTACTGTATCACCTTGCAATAAAGCTCCTGGATAAATTATTGTATCTTGACCTATTTCAACACTTTCCTCTATGTAAACACTATTTTTGTCAATGAATATTACTCCATTTTCCATATGTTTTTCATTTATTCTATTTTTCATTATACAGTTTGCTTTTTCTAACTCTATTTTAGAATTTATACCTAAAATTTCATCATTATCCTCTAATAAAAAGGCCTCTACTTTTTTTCCATCCCTAACATTTATTGCAATTACATCTGTTAAGTAGTATTCTCCTTTTTCATTTTTATTATCAATTCTATCTAAAGCTGATAATAAGTCTTTTGATTCAAAACAGTAAACACCCGCATTTACCTCTTTTATAGCTCTAATCTCTTCAGATGCTTCTTTTTCTTCAACAATTCCTATAACCGTTTCATTTTCTTTAACAATTCTACCATATCCAAATGGATTTTCATATATAGAAGTTAATATAGTTGTTGTAGCTCCTGTTTGTTTATGATAGTTATATAACTCTTTTAAAGTTTCCTCTCTTAACAAAGGAGTGTCTCCACAAAGTATCATTACTGTCCCATCAAAATCTTTCAACTTATCTTTAGCTTGAATTACTGCATGGCCTGTTCCTAATTGCTCCTCTTGAACTACATACTGCATATTTGGAAGTACTTTCAATACCTCTTCTTTTTTATGCCCCAATATAAGTATATTTTCAATAGAACCAATTTTACTGCATGTATTAACGATTTTTTGTACCATCGGTACTCCACAAACTTTATGTAAAACTTTTGGCAGCTCAGATTTCATTCTTGTTCCTTTTCCTGCTGCTAAAATCAGTGTCTTTAAACTCATCATACCCTCCATTTTATTCAACTTTTACATTGTACCACAAGATTTAACATTTTTGCAAAAAAAAATATTTATAATTATTGAAGTTTTTCATAAGCTTCATTTATCTCTTTAAATTTTCTTTCGTGCATCTCTCTAATTTCGGCATCTGCATTTGCATATCTATCTGGATGATGTTTTTTTGCTAACTCTCTATACGCTTTTTTTATCTCTTCAGGTGTAGACCCTTCCTTTACTCCAAGAATCGCATAGTATTTACTTTTGTCTTCAAATGTTCCAAACGGATTGTTTTGGTAACCACCTTGATAACTTCCACCATACTGATTTCCTTGATTTCTAAACATATCCTCGAAATCTTTTTGAGTATAAGATTGATAATAAAAAGTTTTTTTTCTTGGATTTTTTTTATTTATAAATTTGTTTATAAAGTATCTAATCACTAAAAACATAAGAATTACTGGGAAAAACTGAATTACCATAACTCCAAAAAAAGAAATTAGTAACATTATAAAAAATAGTGCTGGCAATGCTGAGATTGCTCTATTCATCCCAAACAATATTGCTATTACTAAAAAAATAGCCGCTGTTAAAACTAATGCTATTGATATCATTATTTTCTCCTTGATTTTTTACTATATTATAAAATAAGGGAATAGATTTTCTATCCCCTATTTTTATTTACCCTTAATTTTATCTTTTAAATACTCTATCTTTTCTTTAATCTCTTTATCTCTTGGGTCAATTTCATAGGCTGCAATATATTCATTTAAAGCCTTTTTATATCTTCCTAAAAACTCATACTCTTTAGCAAAATCAAGATGTGCACTATAAATATCTAAATCTAAAAATATTGCAAAATCATAACTATTTATAGCCTCTATTATTTTTCCTGCTCTAGAATACGCATTACCTAATAAGAAGTATACAAAAGCATCCCCAGGCTTTTTATCTAAAAATATATTAAAATATTTTATACTTCTTGTATAGTTCCCCAACTCATAATTTAAATATCCAATAAACCCAATTGTTTCGCTATCTTTTTTTCCTAAAGCTCTTAATTTTTCATAGATTTCTAAAGCTCCATCACAATCTCTTTTATAAAAAAGAATTGTTCCTAACTTTTCTAAGTTTTCAATATCATTAGGTTTTGTTAAAAGCTCAAATCTAATCTCTTGTTCCTGGTCTAATAACTCTTCTTTACTTATATCTATTCTCTTTAGTATTTTTTTTCTTAGCATTTTAATCCCCCTTAGGTTTTTTAAAACTACTCTCCTGAAAAATTATATCATATTTTTGCTTTTTATTTAAGAGATTTTAAAATAGTTTTAAATAAAAAAAAGAGCCTAAGCTCTTTTTTAACTATCTTATAATGCTGCTTTTGCAGTTTCTGCTAATTTAGCGAACTCAGCTGCATTGTTTAAAGCGATATCTGCTAATACTTTTCTATCTAACTCGATTCCTGCTCTCTTTAATCCGTTCATTAAAGTTGAGTAAGTTAATCCGTTGATTCTTGCAGCAGCGTTGATTCTGATGATCCATAATTGTCTCATCTTTCTCTTTCTAACTTTTCTATCTCTTGTAGAGAAAGCTTCCGCTCTCATTACTGCTTGTTTAGCTTGCTTGAAAACGTCACCTGACGCTCCTCTAAATCCTTTAGCAGCTTTTAAAACTTTTTTATGTCTTCTTCTTCTAACTATTCCAGTCTTAACTCTCATTTACTTATCCTCCTAAAATTGGTTCTTTAACAATAATATTCCTAAAGAATTATTATCTTCCTACTCCGTATGGTAATAATCCTTTTAAGTGTTTCTCTAATGTAGAAGTGATTACTGTATCCTTCTTTAATCTGTTCTTTCTTTTTCTTGTTTTCTTAGTTAAGATATGGCTCTTTCCTGGCTTCTTAACAACGAACTTTCCTGTTCCAGTTACTTTAATTCTCTTTCTAGCACCTCTATGAGTTTTCATTTTTGGCATTGTAATGTTCCTCCTCTCAAATCTTCACTATTTTTTTGGTGATAAGATCAAATATTTTTGCTTATCATTATATTTTTTATCAACATCTGCGATTTCAACGAATCTTTCAGATATTTGATCTAACATTTCAATTCCTTGATCAGCGTACATTCTTTCTCTTCCGTACTGAACAAGAGTTATTTTAACCTTGTTGTCCTTCTCTAAGAACTTTGTAACATGAGCTATTTTTGTATCCATATCGTGCTGATCTATTCTAGCTCTAAACTTAACCTCTTTAACAATAACTTGCTTTTGGTTTTTCTTAGCTTCTTTAGCTTTTCTAGTTTGCTCGTATTTATACTTTCCATAATCCATTATTTTACATACTGGTGGCGCAGCATTTGGAGATATTTCAACTAGATCTAATTCCTTTTGCATTGCTAATTCTAAAGCTTCTACAGCCGACATGATTCCTAATTGTTCACCAGTTTCAGAGATAATTCTTAACTCTCTACCTCTTATTTTTTCGTTGATTCTAACTTTGTCCGAAATAATAGACACCTCCTATTAACTATCAAATAAAAAAAACAGGATATAAAATTCCTGTTAAACTCAAATAATTATTAAGGCTAGCCCTAAACAAAAATTTAAATACCTTTATGTAGGTCATGCCCCACAAGGTGAGAAACAGGAAGTTTCTTCTTGATAAATCTTATTAATTGTCTTTAATAATTATAACATAATTATACAAAAAGTCAACTTTATTTTTTATTGATTTTATTGAGGTCCTCTTTATTTTGAGGACCTCTAATTATATTACTCTTCGCTTGAAGAAGTTCCATACTTTTCTATAAGTTCTTTATTCTCATTTTTTTCTTTTTCTAATTGAACTTTTTTTATAGAAAGTTTTATTCTTTTCTTTTCAGAGTCAATCTCAACTATTTCAGCTAAAACATTATCTCCTACATTGAATACATCTTTTAAATTTTTGATGAAATCTCTAGATGCTAACTGAGTTGGAATAAATCCATCTACTCCCTCTCCTAATTTAACAAACATTCCAAAGTCCTGAATATTTTTTATCTCTTTTTCTATTCTATCTCCAACTTTATAATTTTCTAAAGCAGTTTCCCAAGGATTTTTTGTTAAATCTTTGATGCTTCCTTTTATTTTTTGTCCTTCTAAATTTAATTCAGTTACTTTAAACTCAACTTTATCTCCTTTAGAATATCTTTTATTTCCTGACCATGCAAAATCAGAGTTATGAATAAATCCATCTACTCCTTCTTCAACTTCAACAAAAATACCAAAAGGCTTTACTTCCACTACAGTTCCTGTTAAAGTAGATCCTACTGCATACTTTTCTGTTGCATCTTTCCATGGGTTTGCACTTAATTGCTTTATTCCTAATTTTAACTTTCTTTCAGTTGGATTCAATTCAGTTATAACAACTTTTACCTCATCTCCAACTTTAACAAAAGCATTAACATTAACTTTTTTATTTGCCCAAGAGAAATCAGAGGTATGGATTAACCCTTCTACACCTGGTAATAACTCAACAAAAGCTCCATAGTTAACTACTCTAGTTACTTTCCCTGACACTTCAGAACCAACAGCATTTTTTTCCGCTAGTATTTCCCACGGGTTTCTCTTTAATGCTTTTATTGATAATCTTACATTTCTTTTTTCTTTTTCAATTTCTATAATTTTAGCTTCAATTACATCACCAGTTTTATATAACTTTTGTAAATCCACTGTTTTTTTCCAATCTATTTCTGATATATGTATAAACCCTCTTACTCCATCTAACTTTACTGTTAGTCCAAAATCTAAAACCTCTAAAACTGTAGCTTTAACAACACTGTCTAAAACTAACTTATCTATCGCCTCTAACTCTTTAGCTGCAACAATTTCTCTTCTAGATAAAAGAATCTTTTTACCTTTTTTATCCTCTTTTACATCCTTTATTACAACAGAAACCTCTTGTCCTAAGAAAGAATCTCCTTGGTCAAACGGAATCTCTGATAATGAATTAGGTAAGAATCCTTGTTGGAAGAATAGCTCAACAACATATCCACCTTTTACTCTTTTTAAAATTTTTCCTGTTACAATCTCTGCGTTATTGTAAGCTGCATTTAATTTTTCAGAACCGATTTCCATATCGATTCTTCTTTTTGATGCAATTAAAACCAGAGAGTCATCCTCTTCTAATTGTGAAACTATTAGAACTTCAACTTCGTCTCCTACAGAATATCCTGCTAATTCCTCTGTTCTTACTCTTACAGCTTTCGGTTCTCCGGCTACCTCTAAATATGTGAAGTTTCTGTCTGTATTTACAATTGTTCCAGTTACTTTTCTTTTTAGCTCCTCATCCTCTTTTATTGGCATATACTCATTTAGTAATGCTTCAAAATCTTCATAGTAATCAAAGTTAGACATTAAAGTTCCCCCTTATTTTATTTTCTATTTTTTTTATGATATCTTCTGGAGTTGATGCTCCCGCTGTTATCCCTACTTTCATATTTTCTGAAAATAAAGTTAAATCTAATTCCTTTTCATTTTGAACTAAATAACTATTTGTATTCTCAGCTAAAGCCACCTCTAGAAGTTTTTTACTGTTCGAGCTTTTCAAATCTCCTATTACAATAACTATATCACATGTTCTAGATAACTTTCTAGTTGCTTCTTGTCTTTCGCTTGTCGCTCCACATATCCTATCAAATATCTGAGCATTTGAATAGTATTTTTCTAAATATTCTTTCATCTCTTGAAACTTTTCTTTGTTTAAAGTTGTTTGAGTTAAAACTGTATATCTTTTACTTCTATCCAAAGAACTTTCTTTCAATTCATCTATATTTTTTAAAACATGTATCTTTTCTCCAAACGAAATAATACCTTTTACTTCAGGATGGTCTTTATCACCAATAAATATAATCTCGTCTCCTTCATGTTCTCTTTCTATTAGAATCTCTTTTATTTTATCTACAAAAATACACGTAGCGTCCTTTATTTCAACTTCTTTTCTCTTTAATTTCTCCATTATTTTAGAAGTTGTTCCATGAGCTCTTATTATCACTACGTCTCCTTTTTTTAACGGATCTTTATCTTCTAAAATATCTTCTTCATCTAAAGTTATAAAACCAATATTTTCCATCTCTCTAACTACATCTTTATTATGTACAACCATACCTAAAATATATTTATTTACATTTTTTCTTTTAGCTATTTCATAACAAGTTTCTACTGCTTTTTTTACGCCAAAGCAAAATCCCATTTTTTCAGCTCTTATTATTTCCACTGATTTTACTCCTCATTAAACTTTTTTACTTCAATTAAGTCTATTAGTTCCGCGATCATTTCATCCTCATCGCTACCATCACACTCTAAAGTTAAAACTCTTCCTTGCTCTGCTGCAAGAAGCATCAACCCCATAATACTTTTTCCATTTATAACTTCATCTTCAAAGATAACATTTATATCTGCATCATATTTACTTGCTGTTTGAACAAATAAAGAAGACGGTCTAGCATGTAATCCTGCTTTATTTTTTATTGTTACTTCTACTTTTTTCATACTATATTTCTCCCTTCTATTTTATTTAAATATTCATTTAGTATTTCTTTTATCTCTTCTGAATCTTTTGCTTTCAACATCGCAAATTTTACATCTTCTAATTCAGAAACTCTAATTTTCCTAACCAGATTTCTAATTTTAGGAATGTATGCTGGTGCCATACTCAAATCTCTTACTCCTAAACTCATCAAAGCTATTACAGCCTGATCTTCTCCAGCCATTTCACCACATACAGATATTTTTTTATTTTTTTTCAAAGCAGCAATCGTAACCATCTCAATAGCTCTTATAACAGCAGGATCATAGCAATCGTACAGCTTCTCTGCAATCGGACTATATCTATCTGTAGCTAAAATATACTGTGTTAAATCATTCGTTCCTATCGAAAAGAAATCTACATAATCTGCAAATATATCTGCAAGCATTACGTTTGATGGTACCTCTACCATCATTCCAATCTCTATATCATCTTTAAAACTCTTACCCTCATTTAAAAGTTCTTCTTTACACTCTTTAACTAAATCCTTTGCCTCATTTATCTCTTTCAAATTAGTTATCATTGGATACATCATTTTTATATTATGATGCTCCGCCGCTCTTAAGATTCCTTTTATCTGATTTTTAAACAACTCTTTATTAGATAGAGTTAATCTCATACCTCTACATCCTAAAGATGGATTTTCCTCATCTACCATTTTATAATATGATAACTTTTTATCTGCACCAATATCTAAAGTTCTAATAATTATTGGTTTATTAGGCTGGCTCTCTTCAAATTCATGAGCTATATTTTCATATATCTTACGCTGCTTTTCTTCGTCAGGAAACTCCTCTGCATCCATATATATCAACTCTGTTCTTAACAAACCTATTCCATCAGGTTTTTTTCTACAAACTTGAGCTATATCTAAACGTCCTCCTATATTTAAATGTAAATAGACTCTTTCTCCATCAAGAGTTATACTTTCTTTATCTATTGATTCTTCGATTTCTTTAATTTTATTTCTATATCTATTTTTATCCTCTTCACATCTATTTAGTGTTTTTATATCAGGGTTCGTTATTACTTTTCCTTCTAAAGATGTGGTATCTAATATAATTTGATCTCCCCAATCAACTGAAAATATATCATTTCCACCCATCAAAGTTGGAATCTCTAACGCTTTTGTTAATATTGCTGTATGAGATGTCTCTCCCATATATTCCATTATTATTCCGTTTAATTTTATACCACTATAATAAATTTTTAAAAGTTCTGACGGAAGTAACTCTCTCAAAACAAGAATTTTACCATCTAAATTAGAATCAACACTGTCTTCTGATGTCAAATTCATTATAATTCTCTCACTGATATCTTTTATGTCTAAAGCTCTTTGTTTATATATAGGGTCTGCTATTTTTTCAAACATCTCTATATATTTATTAGAAACTTTTTTCACTACAGATTCAGAGTTATTTCCCTCTTTTTTTATTCCTTTTTTTATATCTGTTATAAACTGTGGATCATCTAACATCATTATATGAACTGTTAATATTTGCAAATCCTCTTTACTTATTTTTCCTTCTAAATTACTTTTAATTTGTTTAATATCATTTTTTGCTTTCTGAACTGCACCTAAAAATCTTTCAATCTCTTCATCAATTTTATCTGACGAAATTTTATAATTTTCAATATCTATCTTTTTTTTTCTCTCTATATAGGGTTGTCCTATAACTATTCCAGGGAAAATACTTTTACCTACGATAACTCCCATTTTACTCACCCCTTGACTATTAATTCTCTAAAAAAATTATACCGTATTTCTCTTTTTTTTTAAACTATTATTTATTCTTAATTTTTTATTTTATAATTCTTTTTTTATTTTTTTTTAAAAAGTTATTGACTTTTATTTTATTTTGTATTATATTAATTTCAAGTTTAGCACTCCACAACAACGAGTGCTAATAAAAAATTAAAAAGGGTGATTCTATGGTTGTCAGTGATAGAGAAAAGCTTGTTCTTAGTGCCATTATAGATTTCTATTTACTTTCTGGAGAAACAATTGGTTCTAGAGCACTCGTAAAAAAATACAATATCGATCTATCCTCTGCAACAATAAGAAATGTGATGTCTGATTTAGAGGACATGGGATTTATCGTGAAAACCCACACTTCTTCAGGTAGAATTCCCACTGATAGAGGATATAAATTTTATCTAGAAGAACTCTTAAAAATTGAAAAACTTTCAAGAGAAGAACAAGCTAGAATAAATTCTGTTTATGAAATCAAAATGAGAGAACTTGATTCAGTTTTGAAAAAAACTTCAACTCTTCTTTCAAAGTTAACTAACTATGTCGGAATAGTAATCGAGCCTACTCATAAAAAAGAAAAGATAAAAAAAGTTGAACTTGTACATATCGATGATTATATGGCTATGGCTGTTATTGTTATGGAGAACAAAAGTGTTCGTACAAAAAAAATCTTTTTTGACGAAATGTGCAGTCAAGATGAACTTGCTAAGCTTTCTCAAAGAATTAATAATGAAATTAAAAACCATCTTATCGAATCTCATGAAATCGAAAAAATTATAGATTTTGTATATAGTGAGGTAGAAGGAAAACTTTTCTTAGAAAATTCATCTGAGATTTTCAAAGATAAGCAAGTCAATGAAATTAGTGATGTTCTCGACATTTTTTCAAAACGTGAAAAAATCAAAGAACTTTTCGAAGAAGCAATAAGTTTAAAACCATTTAAAGAAGGAGAAGTCAATGTCATCTTCGGTGAAGAACTCGCTGTAAAAGGTTTAGAAGATTATAGCTTTGTTTATTCAGTTTATAATATGGATAACTCTCCTGGAGTTATTGGAGTTATGGGCCCTAAACGTATGTCTTACTCAAAAACAATGGGACTTATTCAACATGTCACTAAAGAAGTTAACAAAGTTATCAAAGAAATAAGTAACGAAGGAGATTATAATGACAGATAAAGATATAAAAGATGAAATAATTGAAGAAACAGTAGAAACAGCTGAAAACACAACTGAATCTACTTCTCAAAACACTGAAATGGAAACATTAAAAACAGAACTTGAAGATTGGAAAAACTCTTACTTAAGAAAACAAGCTGAATTCCAAAACTTCACAAAAAGAAAAGAAAAAGAGTTTGAAGATTTAAAAGCTTTTGCTTCTGAAAAGATTGTTGTAAAAGTTTTAGATATAGTTGATAACTTAGAAAGAGCTATTGCAGCTTCTTCTGAATCAAAAGATTTCGATTCATTAGTTAAAGGAGTTGAATTAACTCTTTCTCAAATGAAAAGTACTGTTGCTAGTGAAGGTGTAGAAGCAATCGAAACTGATAAAGCATCTTTCGATCCTCATCTACACATGGCAGTAGCTGTAGAAGATTCAGCGGATCATGCTAACGATGAAATAATCGCCGAATTCCAAAAAGGTTATAAAATGAAGGGTAAAGTTATCAGACCCTCAATGGTTAAAGTTTGTAAAAAATAAATTGAAAAAATTAAAAAAATTCAGATATATTAGGAGGTTTTTTAAATGGCAAAAATTATAGGAATTGACTTAGGAACTACTAACTCGTGTGTATCAATAATGGAAGGGGGATCTACTACAGTAATCTCTAACGCTGAAGGAGCTAGAACAACTCCATCAGTTGTAAGTATAAAAGAAAACGGAGAGATTATCGTTGGAGAGATTGCAAAAAGACAAGCAATAACTAACCCTACATCAACAATCTTATCTATCAAAACTCATATGGGAAGCGACTACAAAGTTGATATCCACGGAAAAAACTACACTCCACAAGAGATTTCTGCAATGATTTTAAAGAAATTAAAATCAGATGCTGAAGCTTACTTAGGAGAAACTGTAACTGAGGCTGTTATCACTGTTCCAGCTTACTTTACAGATGCTCAAAGACAAGCTACAAAAGATGCTGGAGTTATCGCTGGTTTAGATGTAAAAAGAATTATCAACGAACCTACTGCTGCTGCACTAGCTTACGGATTAGAAAAAGCTGGAAAAGAAGAAAGAGTATTAGTATTTGACCTTGGTGGAGGAACATTCGACGTTTCAATCCTTGAAATCGCAGACGGTGTAATTGAAGTTATTTCAACTTCAGGAAACAACCATCTTGGTGGAGACAACTTCGATGATGCTGTAATCAAGTATTTAGTTGAAGAGTTCAAAAAAGAAAATGGAATCGATTTAGGTAATGATAAAATGGCTTACCAAAGACTTAAGGATGCTGCTGAGAAAGCTAAAAAAGAACTTTCTACATTAATGGAAGCTCATATCTCTTTACCATTCATAACTATGGATGCTACTGGACCTAAACATTTAGATATAAAATTAACTAGAGCTAAGTTCAACGACTTAACTAGAGATTTAGTTGAAGCTACTCAAGTTCCTACAAAGGATGCTTTAAAGTCTGCTGGATTAAATCCATCTGATATCGATGAGATATTATTAGTTGGAGGATCAACAAGAATTCCTGCTGTTCAAGAGTGGGTAGAATCATACTTCGGTAAGAAACCAAACAAAGGAATCAACCCTGATGAGGTTGTTGCTGAAGGAGCAGCTATTCAAGGTGGAGTTTTAATGGGAGACGTTAAAGATGTATTACTTCTTGATGTTACTCCATTATCTTTAGGAATTGAAACTTTAGGAGGAGTATTTACTAAGATTATCGAAAGAAATACTACTATCCCTGTAAAAAAATCACAAGTATTCTCAACTGCTGTTGATAACCAACCAGCTGTTACAATCAACGTTTTACAAGGAGAAAGAGCAAAAGCTGCTGACAACCATAAGTTAGGAGAATTCAATCTTGAAGGAATCCCAGCTGCACCTAGAGGAGTTCCTCAAATCGAAGTTACTTTCGATATCGATGCTAACGGAATTGTTCATGTTTCTGCTAAAGATTTAGGAACAGGAAAAATCAGTAACGTTACAATCTCTGGTTCTACAAACTTATCTGCTGATGAGATTGAAAGAATGAAAAAAGATGCTGAAGCTAACGAAGCTGAGGATAAAAAATTCAAAGAGTTAGTTGAAACTAGAAATAAAGCTGATATGTTAATCGCTTCAACTGAAAAATCAGTAAAAGATTACGCTGAAAAAGTAACTGAAGATGAGAAAAAAGCTATTGAAGAAGCTATCGAAGAACTTAAAAAAGTAAAAGATGGAGAAGATAAAGACGCTATTGACGCTGCTATCGAAAAATTATCTACAGCTGCTCACAAATTAGCTGAAGAAATCTATAAAGATGCTCAAGCTAACCAACAAGGTGGAGCTAATGCAGGAAATAACGCTCAAGATGACGTTGCAGATGCTGAGATAGTTGACTAATATTACTAATTAATATATACTTTACTTAAGGGATAGAGCTACTCTATCCCTTATTTTAAGAAACGGAGGATTTTTTTAAATGGCTAAAAGAGACTTTTATGAAGTTTTAGGAGCTACCAAAGGTGCTTCTGATGTAGAGATAAAAAAAGCTTATAGAAAAGCTGCTATGAAATATCACCCTGATAAATTTAGTGGAGCTAGTGAAGCTGAAAAAAAAGAAGCTGAAGATAAATTCAAAGAGATTAACGAAGCATATCAAGTGCTTTCAGACGAAAATAAGAGAGCTCAATATGATAGATTTGGACATGCTGCTTTTGAAAATGGTGGAGGCGGTGCTGGAGCTGGTGGATTTGGCGGTTTCGGTGGCGGATTTGAAGATTTAGGAGATATTTTCGGTTCATTCTTCGGTGGTGGAGGTGGATTTGGCGGTTTCGGTGGATCTCGTCAAAGAGGACCTGAGCCTGGAGAAGATTTAAGATACAATCTTGAATTAACTTTAGAAGAAGCTGCTAAAGGTGTAGAAAAAACATTAAAATATAAGAGAACTGGTTCTTGTGGAACTTGTCATGGTACAGGAGCTGAAAAAGGTTCTAAGATGAATAAATGTTCTAAGTGTAACGGTACAGGAACTATTCATGTTACTCAAAGAACTGTTTTTGGAAATTTCCAAACAACTCAAGAATGTGATGCTTGCCATGGTAAGGGAGAAGTTCCTGAGAAGAAATGTAAAAAATGTCATGGTACTGGTATCGATACTGAAGTCGTAGAAAAAACTATCAAGATTCCTGCTGGAATTGACGATGGACAAAAATTAAGACTTTCTGGAATGGGTAACGCAAGTACAGAGGGTGGACCTAATGGAGATCTATATGTTTACATCTCTGTTAAACAGCATCCATTCTTTGAAAGAAATGGAGTAGACATTATATGTGATGTTCCCGTAACATTTGCTAAAGCTGCTCTTGGTGGAGAAATCGAAATACCTACATTAAACGGTAGAAAAACTATTAAGATTCCTGCTGGAACTCAAAATGATAAACTGTTTAAAATGAAAGGGGAGGGAATTAAAAATCCTAGAAGCCCTTATACAGGTGACCAAATAGTTAGAATTAAAATTGAAGTTCCTGTTAACTTAAATTCTGAGCAAGAAGATTTATTAAGAAAATTTGATGAAAGTTTAAAAGATAAAAATCATAAAGATAATAAAAACTTCTTCGATAAACTAAAGAACTTCTTCTCTTAAATTTTATTGAAAAGAGAATAACCTTATGGTATACTTGTCTTAGAAAAATATTATTTAAGGGGGCTATAATATGAACGAATTATTTGCTAAGTATGGTGGTATGATTCTTACATTTGCTATTTGGGCAGCTGTATTCTACTTCTTACTTATCTTACCAAACAAGAAAAAGCAAAAGAAACACCAAGAGATGTTAGACTCATTAAAAGAGGGAGTTGACGTTATAACTTCAGGAGGAATAAAAGGTACTATTACTAATATCGGTCCTGAATTCTTAACTATTAGAGTTGATAAAGGTGTTAACATCCAAGTGCTTAAGAATTCTATAACAAGAGTTTTAAAATAAAAATATTTACAAAAGGATGGGATGGATAACTTTCCATCCTATTTTATTATTCTAAATCGATGGAGAGCAATTATGAAAAAATACCTTATATTTCTTATGGTTTGTTTATTTTCTCTAACTATTTTTGCTAACGGTACTATTCAAAGAGTTAGAATGAACAACAACCCTGCGCAGTTAGTTTTTGATATTTCAAGTCAAGTTAAACCTAAGTTTAATAGCAACTACGACGAATATAATCGTCTACTTTTTTTAGAAATTGAAAAAGTTAAAATGAATACCAAGTTTAATCCTTCAAGCTATATTGGAAAAAGTATTGAAAAAATAGATTTAATTGATTATGGTACAAATGTCGGATTCTTTATTAAATTAAAAAAAGGAGCTGGTCACAAAGTTTACTCTTTAGCTAACCCTCACAGAATTGTTGTAGATTTAAGACCTACAACCTCTTCTAAAAAAGAGTTTACAATAGCCATTGATGCTGGACATGGTGGAAAAGATCCCGGAGCAATCGGTTTCAAAAAATATAAAGAAAAGGATATTGCCTTAGCTGTAGCTAAAAAATTACAAACTAGATTATCAAAGGATTTCAACGTTATTATGACAAGAAATACTGATGTATACCTTACTCTTTCTGAAAGAAGTCGAATAGCCAACAGAGCTAAAGCAGATCTATTTGTAAGTTTACATCTGAATGCATCTAATAATGCTTCTGCACAAGGAGCTGAAATCTTCTATTTTTCAAAAAAATCCTCACCGTATGCTGAGAAAATAGCAGCCTATGAAAATAGTTTCGGTGAAAAATATGGAGAAAAAACTGGAAGTATTGCTCAAATTATGGGAGAATTAGCTTATAACAAAAATATGGAAAAATCTATTAATATTGCAAAACCATTAAACTCCTCTTTAGCTAAAAGATTGAATTTGAGAGATCGAGGTATTTACGGAGCTAACTTTGCTGTTCTTAGAGGATTTAATGGACCCGGAATTTTAGTAGAATTAGGTTTTATCACAAATAAAGATGATGTCACAAAATTATCAAAAGATGCGAATCAAAATGTTATGGCTGATGAATTAGCAAATAAAATTAGATCATTTTTCTATTAGGAGGAATCTATGTCGAATAAACTAAAAATTTTTTTAGTGGTTTTAGCATCTATTACTATTGCAACTGGAATATATTCAAATGAATTAAATAAAAAAAGTGAAATAGTTACTCCTATTTCTACTCCAGCTAGAGAGGCTATTAGACAAACTGAAGTCACTACCCCTATTTTCTATCCTGATTTAAAAGCTGGTAAACTTTCTTCTCAAGATATTATTTTGGATTCTAACTTAAAATACAAAGAAAATATTTTAAAAAATATCATTGAGCAGCTTACTTTAAAATTAGAAGAAATTAATATTTTAAAAAAAGAAAGCTTTAAATACGAAGTATATGTAAAAAATAGAATTATTTACTTAGATTTAGATTCTAAAATTTTATCCTCAGCAAAAAATCCACAAGAGGAACTACTTATAATCTACTCTTTTGTAAATAGTCTATTAACTCCTGGAGGAGCTGATACAGTTGTTCTTCTTATAAATGGAGTTCCTACAGATAAAGTTAACTTTATCAACATTAATAAAAGTTATAAATTAAACAGTAATATATAATTTTTTTAGGAGTTTCATTTTACTGAAACTCCTTTTTCAAAATTTGGAGGACGTTTATGAATATAGATTTTTTCAAAGAAGAAACTAAAATTATTCTTTCTAAAAAAAGATATGAACACTCTCTTAGAGTTTTAGACACTGCTCTTGCTTTAGGAAAAATTTACAACGTTGATTTAAATAAACTTGCTATAGCCTCTATTCTTCACGACTATGCTAAAGAATTTAAAAGAGAAGATCTTATAAATATTTCTAAAGAATACTTTCTAGATGAAGTAGAAGATTATCTTTCAAATGCTGAAATTCTACACAGCTATGTCGGGGCATATATTGCAAATGAAAAATTTAAAATCACAGATTCTGAGATTTTAAACGCTATTAAATATCACACAACCGGACGTAAAGATATGAGTATAATCGAAAAAATTGTTTATTTGGCTGATGCCATTGAACCTAAAAGAGATTACCCATATGTTGAAAAAATTAGAGATTTATCTTTAATAAATCTAGATAAAGCTATCTTATTAGAGGTAAATAAAAAAATTGAGTATCTTTTAAAAGAGAACCATGTTATTCATGTAAACTCTATAGAGATGCGTAATTGGCTCTTAAATATGAGCTAATAGGAGGAATTAAAATTATGAAACAAACAAAATTAGATAAACAACTTGAACAATTAAAAAAAGTTTTAAAGGGTAGTAAAGCCCTAACTTTAGATGAAATTACAAAGGCTTTAGGGTGGTCACCTAAATATAAAAAAGATAATAGAGAGATTCTTGAACACTGGTTAGAAACTGGTGAAATCATGAAGAATAAAAGAAATAAATACAACATTCCTGAAAATTTAGGTTTTGTTAAAGGTAAATTTTCAAATATCAAAGGGAAATTTGGATTTGTTGATACTGATACAGAAGGATACTTTATTCCTAGAAGTAAATTTGGAACAGCGTTAGACGGAGATACTGTTTTAATAAATGTTACTTCGCCTGAAGGAAAAGGTAAAAAAGAGGGAGAGATTGTAAATGTTCTAGTTAGAGAAAAAAATACAATCATTGGAATATTTGAAAAGAAAGAAAACTTTGGTTTTGTTAGACCTACACAATCTTTTGGTAGAGATATCTATATTCCTAAAAATTTCTTTAATAAAGCTAAAGATGGAGAACTTGTAGTTGTTGAAATGACTTTCTGGGGAAGTGATGAAAAAAAACCAGAGGGTAAAATAGTTGAGAAAATTGGAAATCCATTTGATACTGATAATATGATAAAAGCTCTAATTTTAAGAGAAGGTTTATCTGAAGAGTTCCCTGATGATGTTTTAGCTGAAGCTCGTCAAATTCCAATTATTATATCTCCAGAAGAGATTAAAAAGAGAAAAGATTTAAGACATCTTCCAATCATAACAATTGATGGTGATGATGCAAAAGATTTAGACGACGCTGTTTATGTTGAGAAATTAGATAACGGTTACTACAAACTTATCGTTGCAATAGCTGATGTTTCTCACTATATTCCAACAGGTTCTAAATTAGATAAAGAAGCTGAAAAAAGAGGAAACTCAGTGTACATGGTTGATAGAGTTCTTCCTATGTTCCCTAAAGAGATTTCAAATGGAATCTGTTCTTTAAATCCACATGAAGATAAACTGACTTTCTCTGTTGAACTTTTAATTGATTCACACGGAAGAGCAATCGATGTACAAACTTACAAATCAGTAATCAACACAGCTCATAGAATGACTTATACTAATGTAAATAAAATTATTGCTAAAGATCCTGAGATGACAGAAAAATACTCTGATATTGTTGATATGCTGTTTACAATGTTAGAACTTTCTAAAATTATAAGAGCTATAAAATATAATAGAGGTTCAATTGATTTTGACCTACCTGAAGTTAAAGCTGTTTTAGATGAGAATAAAAAAGTTAAATATTTAAAAAACATTGAAAGAGGAGAGTCTGAAAGAATAATCGAAGATTTCATGATTATGGCCAACGAAGCTGTAGCAGAAAAACTTTTCTGGTTAGAGATGCCATCTGTTTACAGAGTTCATGAAACTCCTGACCCTGAAAGAGTTAAAAATCTAAGTGATACTCTTTCTAAATTTGGATATAAAATTCACTCTTTTGAAGATCTGCATCCAAAAAAATTCCAATCTATAATAGAAGATTCTGAAGCCAGAGGAATAAATATGATTGTACATAAGATGATTTTAATGTCACTTAAACAAGCTAGATACGGAGTTGAAAACTTAGGTCACTTCGGATTGTCATCTAATTACTATACACACTTTACATCACCAATTAGAAGATATGCTGATTTACTAATTCATAGAATTCTAAATATTGCTTTAAATGGATACCCTACTAAAAAACAATATGGTACTTTAATAAATTATCTTCCTGAGGTTACTACTCATATATCTCAAACAGAAAGAAAAGCTATGAAAATAGAGGATGAAAGTGTTAAAATAAAAGTGGTTGAGTATATGCTTGATAAAATCGGAGATGAGTTTAAAGCAACTATCGTTGGATTCAACAATAAAAAGATATTCTTTGAAACAGAGGAGCACGTAGAATGTTTCTGGGATGTAACTACTGCTCAAAACTTCTATGAATTTAATGAAAACGACTATGTGATGAAGGATTTAGATACTGGTAGAGAGTTCCATTTAGGAGATAAAATGGAGATTTTAACTGTTAGAGCAGATTTACAAATGCTTGAAATTGAAGTTATTCCTACTGAGTTTCATCAAGAGTATACAGGGAGAAGAAAAGAAAGGAGATTTTAATTATGATATTAGCTAATAACAAAAAAGCATTTTTTGATTATTTTATTGAAGATAAGTTCGAAGCTGGTATTGAACTTGTTGGAAGTGAAGTTAAATCTATCAAAGCTGGAAAAACAAGTATAAAAGAGGCTTTTATTAGAATAATCAACGGAGAGATTTTTATAATGGGAATGACTGTAGTTCCTTGGTCTTTTGGTAGTGTTTATAATCCCGAAGAAAGAAGAGTTAGAAAACTTCTTCTGCATAAAGGAGAAATAAAAAAACTGCATGAGAAAGTTACACAAAAAGGTTATACAATAGTTCCTTTAAATATACACCTTTCAAAAGGATATGTTAAAGTTGAAATTGCCTTAGCTAGAGGTAAAAAGAATTATGATAAACGTGACTCTTTAGCTAAAAAAGATCAGCAAAGAACAATTGAAAGAGCTGTTAAAGATAGAGATTAAAATTATAAAAGCAGATGATTTACGTCATCTGCTTTTTTTATTAGAATTTATATATCGCTGCTAATCCAATTGCACTAACACGCTTTTTATATGTTATATCTTTTAAATTCTTATCAGTTTTGTATTGAACAAATGAGTAAGTTCCCATTATATCAAGCTGAGAATTATACTTGTACTTAGCTCCCATCGAATACATATCAGCATCTAAAACATAATCTGTATCTGTGTAAGTTTTCTCATTTGCTCCAGTATTTGTATACTGATATCCTGTCATAAGAGTCCACTTCTCATTTAGTTCATAGTCTACTCCTACCGCCACTTCATAACCATTATCGTAGTGATCAAAGTTTCCTAAATCATCTCCAGCTTCTTTTATAAAGTAGTAGTTACCTGAAGCTAATAAAGTAGTTTTTTCTGTTACTTTATAAGAGGCTCCTAAAGCTGCTACTGCCGGTAAATTTCTTCTTCCACTTCCCTCTGACATCCACTGCTTTATAGCTGGATCTTTTCCAATTATATCATAAAACTTATCTCCCAATACCCCTACAGAATCCTTAAAACCTTTTCTTAATTTAGATTCTTTATTATCAAAATCTAACTTTGTTTCTGTTTCATATCTCATAGCTAGATTAAATTTGTCATTTGGATGATAGTTTAATCCAAATATTCCAGAAGCTCCAAAAGCTGTTCTTTCTGAATCTATATCAAACTTAGGATTTACTTTTAAGTTTGGAATATCCTTGTATGCAATTTCAAAGTTTCCTTCACCTTTAAACTTTCTTTCTGCATCAATCAATCTCAATCCAACTGCTCCACTCCAAGTTTCGTTAAACTTTCTTGCTATTCCCCCTTGAAAAGCAACATAATATGATTGTCCATGAATTGTGGAACCTGATAAAAATTTTGCTTCGAATTTTTCACCTAACATTCCTTCAAATTTATCTGCTATCTCAGGAAAAGTAGCTATTCCTCCACCATAAGCAACACTACCTCCACCAGCTATCGCTCCTGCATGGAAAAAGTATGCTGTATCTCCAGCTTTTTTTACAATTTGTACACTTGGAACAGCTGGTGATGCTTTATCACTTTTAAACTTTTCTCCATTATACTCCATACTATAGTCTTTCAAATGTGTTTGATTGTTAACTTGAATATACGTTCCATCTTCTAACCAAACTAGTCCCGCTGGATTATAATAAGCTCCTGATACTCCAATTTTACCTACCATAGCTGGATGTGCTAAATACTCTGCATCTTGTTGTGAAAGATAATCTATACTTCCTGCAAAACTATTTACTGATAGTATTACTCCTAATATCATTAATTGTTGTTTAAATTTCATTCTCTCTCTCCTTCGTCATTTCTAAAGCTTTATTTATTAGTAGGTTTCCCATTTCTATAACCTCTGTTTTAAATGTTTCAAATTCTATTTCTGGATAAAAACCTGTACAAATTAAAGTTGCATATCCATGTGAAAAATACCAACCTTTTTTTATAACCCATTCAATTATATCTACAGGAAATTGATTATACTCTTTATTGTTATTAAATCCATTGTAAATAAGATTTCTAAAGTCATCCATAATCTCATCCATAAACTCTCTAGGTAATCCTTCTCTTAAAAAAATAGTTCTAAATAGTGCTTTCTCCTCTTTTGCAAAAAGACATATCCCTATCCCTATGTTTAAAAGAGATAAATCTGTATAATCACGTTTTGTATATTCAAAAAGTTTTGTTTTTGCTTTTTTTGAAAGTTCATTCTTTAATTCATCCATAGATTTAAATGCTGAATAAATTGCGATTGTAGAAACTCCCAATTTTTTTGCTACATTTCTTGCTGTAACCTCTTTTAAGTTCTCATTATTTAAAATTTCATATGCACTCTCTAATATTTCATCCCTACTAAAATTAGGTTTTCTTCCCATAATAATTCTCCTATATGTTATGTTATTTTTAAACACATCCTATATTATATCTCATAAAACAAACAAATACAAACACTTTATTATATATCACTGTTATGAAATTGTTTGCCATTTTACAAAACAGTGTTATGAAATTGTTTGAATATAACAAAAAGAGGCTAGTTTTCTAGCCTCTTCCATATGAGAAATTATTAAAATAAGTTACTATTTTTATTAAGCTTTTATAACTTTATCATTTGATTGCATGAATTCTAAGTATTGCTCTTTTGTCATAACTGGTTTAAAGTTATCTAAAATTTCTTTTGCTTTTTTACCTTCCGCAAATAATAGATCTACAACTGTTAAAGCTAAAGCCTTAGCTGGCATTAAAATTGCAATTTCATCATCAACAGTTTTAAACTCTCTTGTATGAAGAGCTCCATTAATTCCACCGAACATAGGATGTAACGTTGGCATTATGTGTGATACATCTCCAAAATCAAATGACCCTGTAAAGTCTCCACCTTTTATCATATCATCTTTCAATCCTAAATACTCTAAGTTACCCTCTAAAACATCTTCCATTGAATCATGCTTTAATATTGGTAAATATCCTGGAAGTTCAGTTATTTCTATCTCTGCACCTACAGCATATGCTCCTGCTGTTAATCCTCTATTTACTTTTTTATTAGCATCAATCATTCCTTCGATTGTTCTAGCTCTTACATATGCTTCCATTCTTACATCAGCTGGTACAGAGTTAACTATATCTCCACCTTTTGTTATAATAGGATGGAATCTAACTCTATCGCTATCTTTAAACGTTTCTCTTTGAGCGTGTACATTATTAATTCCTAACATCGCTGCATTTAAAGCATTTATCCCTTCGTGAGGAGCTGATCCTGCATGAGATTCTTTTCCTATAAATTTAACAGTTTTTCCTATAAATCCATTACTCACTGGTCCTGTTAAAACTTTTTTATCTCCTAAATCTAAAGCGTGGAACATTACAGCCATATCAACATCATCAAATGAACCGTTATATATCATCTCTTGCTTTCCACCGAAGTATTTTATCTTTCCTTCTTCTCTTAATTTAGTTCTATACCCTAACTCTACGAACTCTTCTGCTGGAGTTGCCATAAAATCTACTTTTCCACCTAGCTCTGCTAAAATACCAGATTTTACAAGTCCTGTTGCTGCACCTAACATTCCAGCAATTTGGATATGATGACCACAAGCGTGAACTGCTCCTAACTCATTAGAATCAGCATGATCACTACATGATATTGCATCTAGTTCTCCTAGAATAGCAACTTTAGGACCCTCTATATCTTTATTAGATCTTGCTCTACATCCTGTGTATGCAATCCCTTCTTCAACTTCTAACCCTAACTCATTTTTAAAGTAGTTTGAAACTATCTCTGTTCCTTTAAACTCTTTATATCCAAATTCTGGATTATCATACATAGCCTTTCCAGCTTGTAAAATAACTTCTCTATTTTCATCAATAGCTTTTATTACTCTCTCTTTAATTTCATTTAAGTTCATAGTTTTCTCCTTAACCCTAAGTAAATCTTAATCGATTTTTATAATTAAATTGCTCCTTGTAACTTTAATACCGTTTGAGCTATTAAAGCACATGCGAAGAATATTGTAGTAAATACTACTACTGCGATTATTACAATCTTCCAAGACATCGCTTTCAGTTGCTCTATTTTATCTCCCACAGATATTCCTGCAAAAGCTAATAGAGGTGTACAAAGTGGCATAAATTCAACTGTTCCTATTTGTGGTGCAAAGAATTTTGCAATTGGTAACGCTGGAATACTTACAATCATTCCAACTATTGTTGATAATGCATATGCTGGTAGTGGGAACTTTGGAAAAGCATCCTTTACAGCAAAACATAGTAATGCTAAAGCAATGATTAAAAACATTCCTGGTATTGCACCTATAAACTGTTTTTGTAATCCTATAGCTTGCCCTGCTAATACGATAACTCCTGTTATCGACATAAGTATAAAGTATAATATATATTTTTTAAGATCTAAACTACGCATTTTGTTTCACTTCCTTTTTTGCAAACTTTGGAGATAGTTTTTTATAATACCACTCTGTGAATGGTAATGATATAAATACAAGGATATTAACTCCTGTTAATCCTGATAACATATTACTTGTTGATGCGTATGCAAATACCTGTTCTGCATACTCTGGTCCAACAACTTCAGCTAACGATGAAGCTGCTGCTGTCATCATACTTCCACTTCCTACCCCACAAGCCATTCCTAAAGCTAACGGATGTAACCCTGAGTAAATAGATAATGATCCTAAGATTCCAAAGTATATTGTTCCTACAATTGTTCCTGCTAAGTATACTCCTAAAACTCCACTTCCTTCTGGTGAGGCTATTCCATATTTTTCTCCAATTACTCCAAGTGAAGCTTCTCTACTAATACTTGATCCAGCTCCTATTGCTTCTCTATTTAATCCTAATTTTAAAGCCAATGGAACTGCTACTAATGGAGCTAAAACATGTCCAAACTCTTGAGCTAAAAATGCTGGTCCAGCTTGGATAATTTTATCTAAATTAGGACCTACGAAAGTTCCTAACTTTATCCCTAACATTAAAAGAATCAACATAACCATATCACTAGCTATCTTCATCTCTTTCTCTCCAATAATCTCTCTCAATTTTGCTACTTTTTTTCCTAATAAATCTGGTGTTAATGCCATTCCAATAATAACCGCAAATAACATTGGGAATAACGCTACTTTTCCCAATTGAATTTTTCCAATTTTCTCACAAACTAGTGAAATAATTGTTACAACTAAAAAAACATTAATTGTGTTCTTGTTCATAGTACTCACTCTTCCTTAATTTAATTTTTTCCCTATAAGACTTTGTCTTTAATAGGCCCTTAATTTCAACAATGAAATAATACTATTTTTTTGATATTATGTCAAGGTTTTTTTCGAATTTTTTATTTTAAAACAAATTTTATTGTTCCATTTCAGAACTTTAAGTGTTTGTAAACTTAAAAATAAAGGAATAAAAAAAGGATTTGGTCCTTTAATATCCCAAATCCTTTCTATATAACTTATGTTAAAATTTAAATTTTATAACTCTTCTAGGACGCCCAGCTTTAGAGCATACTTCATACTCAAAAATCTCTGCAAATCCATTATCAATTATTGGTTTTACAATTCTATTTACACTTCTTTCTGTTATTTCTAAAAGTTCTGCCAACTCTTTACTTGTAAACTCTTTCTTTCTAAAACTTTCTTGTAACGCTCTTATCTTAGAAAGATATTTTGCTGTTATTCCAATTTTTTTCGCTTCTTTTTCTATACTATCACTTATTTTTGTGACATAGTCATATCTATTTTTTTTATAAAGAGGGCCTCTTATTTTATTATCAGAAAAAAGATAAACTTCACCTTTTTCATTCATCAAACTTATATTTAAGGCTTTTTTTGCATTAACAGATGCTTCTTGAATACTCTCAGCATAGCCTACTCCTACAGATATTTTCCCACCTAAAATAGAAACTTCATTCAATAATTTTAAAAAGCTCATCTCACTATCTTTAGTTTCTAAAATTCTCTGAGTTGTAAAAAATATGTATTCATCTTCTAGTAATTCTTGAAAACTCCCATGTAACTCTTTAGAATATTTTAAAAATATTTGATTTAACTTCATTCTAAATGCACTTTTGTCATAATAGTTCTCATCTTTTCTAAGTTTTTTTGCAACTTTTAAAATTTTAACTCCAATTCTGTTTTTAGAATTTTCATTTATTTTTATATCTTTCAATAAAACTTCCATCTGATTTACTATCTCATTTTTAGTAGCTTGCAATCTATAAACTGGTTTATTCTTTTTTTTGAAATAATCATAAACATAACCAAATGCTGTTAATACAAATTGCACTTCTCCTCTAACAAAATTTTTGATATGCTCATCTAAAAAATCAGACTCTGTTTTATCAACTTCATACTCCTGAACATTTATACTTTTCAAAGATATCCCAAACTCTTCTAAAGTATCTAATAAAACGTCTCTCTCTACTATATCAAAACCTATTTTCAAATTACTAATTTCTGAATAATCTTCTCTCAATTCCCAAAGAGCCTTCAAAACACTCCCTGCTTCTCTATTTGAATAAACCATTGGAACATCTATATTTAACTTGCTCACAATCTCTGAATGAACTCCTATTCCTGTAGAAAAAATACCTTGAACTCTTCCCTTAAGTTCCTTTAAATTTTCTACGAAACTACCTAGTTGTTCTATCTCGTATGCTATAAACTGTATCTGAGGATATTGAGGTTCCAAAGTTTTTAAAATCTTTTTTACGGAATCAGGGTAACCCACAATAGCAATTCTCATTTACTACTCTCCCTAAATAAAAGTTTTACTTTCCACAACACTTTTTAAATTTCTTCCCAGAACCACAAAGGCAAGGGTCATTTCTTCCTATTTTTTCCTCTTTAACAATAGTTCCTTGAAGTGGTAACCACCCAAAATACATCCATTGTCCATCAACTTTTAAAAATTGACTTTTTTCATGATGAACAACATCTTGTCCATTCTCTTTATAAAAAGCTTTAAACTCTACAATACCTTCTGAGTCCTCTTCTTTTCCACCTTCTGTTGAAACTATCTCTAATCCTAACCACTCAGAATTTAAAGCCCATTTTTTTGTTTCTTCAACATCCATATCAGACTTACTATCTGGATGATGAGTATCCACTATAAACTCTATATTTCCAGTTTCAAAAGCATTATATCTTGCTCTCATTAGCTCTTCAGCGGTTTTAAAATTATTTACCATCTTGATTTGGCTCCTCTACTTTTTTTAATGTGTCTAATTCTTTTTCAATTTTTTTAACCTTTTTATAAATCTCATTTATTCTGAACTCTAAAGAGTTTAATATCCAAAATTGGAAATGACTAGCTCTTTGTGACTCATAAAACATCCAAATTAGTTTTATAACACTAAATAAAATCGCAACTTGAACTGCTAATGTTGGAGTAATTCTATTAAAAATACCTCCTAAAACTAACAATGCAACTATTATAGCAATCAATAAACTATTAACTATCTTATTTTGTTTACTACTTGAACCGCCTATTTGACCAACAATATTTCTAATTCTTTCCTTTTCTTTTTGGAACTCCTGTAACTCTTCCCTTAATTGCTCTTCCCCTCTCAAATTTAGTCCTCCTTATTTTATACTCCCCAATCTCTAGGATATCTAAACTCTCTTCCTATAGTTCTAGTCGATACCTTTGCTATTAGAGGTAGTTTTCTTTTGTACTGTGACATCTTAATCTTCCAAATGATTTTGTTTACAATCTCTTCAGAATACCCAGCTTCAATTATATCCTCTTTTTTTTCTCTCTCGTCTATTAAAGAATATAAAATTTCATCAGCTAAAGCATATGAAAATCCTAATTCACTCTCATCAGTTTGCCCTTCCCATAGGTCCGCACTCGGTTTTTTATCAATAAGTGCTTCTGGTACTCCCATATGTCTTGAAAGTTCCCAAACTTGTGTTTTATAAAGATCTCCTATAGCATTTATAGCTGATGCGGCATCTCCAAACTGTGTACTATATCCTAATAACATCTCTGTTTTATTTGATGTCCCTAAAACTAAAGCTCTCTCTTTTGCTGAGTAGTCAAATAAAATACACATTCTTTCCCTTGCCATTCTATTACCTTTTCTCAGTCCATCCATATCTGGATTCATATCAAAATATGGTTCAACCATTGGAGTTATCTCGATTAATTTTGATTGTATTCCTAAATCTTCTACTACTAGTTTTGCGTGTTCTACACTTTCTTTACTAGAAGTTTTATAAGGCATTAGTATCCCTAAAACATTTTCAGGCCCAAAAGCTTTGGCTGCTAAATAGGCAACTAATGCTGAATCTATTCCTCCTGATAATCCTAATACCACTTTAGAAAATCCAACTTTATTAGCTTCCTCCTTTAAGAAATTAACTAATATATTTTCAACTAAACTTAAATCTAAATCCAATTTATGACTCATTTTTATCTCCTACTTATATAAGTTTTTAATCTGCTCTGCTATATCCATATCTAAACCAAACTTACCTAACTTTGAAGCTCTATAGTCTCTAAGTACTGTATATGTCGCTTGTTGTACATTAGGATTTCCACCTTTTTGTAACATATTCATTCTTACTGCTATTGATTCTATTATTGCTCCTGTTACTTGTTCAAAGTCTTCGTCTAAAAGTTTATATTTATCTTTTAAAACATTCTTTTTACCCATTTTTAGCATCTTTTCAATTAAAAGACATGCCACTTCATCGATTGGAAGAATCTCATCTCTTATTGCTCCCGTTATAGCTAAGTTATATCCAACCTCTTGATTTTCAAATTTAGGCCATAAAATTCCAGGAGTATCTAATAATTCTAGACCCTCTTTTATTCTTATCCATTGTTTTCCTCTAGTAAATCCTGGTTTATTTCCTACTCCAGCACTATTCTTACCAACAATTCTATTTATAAGTCTAGATTTACCAACGTTTGGTATCCCAGCAATCATTAATCTCGTGTTAACTTTTCTTAATCCCTTTTTAAGCATCTTATCTTTTTTCTCTTTAGATACTTTATCAATAATTGTATATAGAGTTTTTATATTAAATCCTGTCTCTGCTGAAAGTTCTAAAACTTCATCTGCAAAGTTATTTTCTTTAAAGAACTTTTTCCAGAAATTTAACTCCTCTTTCGTTACTAAATCAGCTTTATTTATAACAATTACTCTTTTTTTATTTTTAGCAAATCCAGCTATATCAGGATTCTTACTTGATAAAGGAATTCTTGCATCCACAACTTCAAGAACGATATCAATTAAAGGCATATTTTCCTTTATTAAGTCCTTTGTTTTTTTCATATGTCCTGGATACCAGTTAATTTTTGTCATTGACATTTTTTCTCACCTCTATTTTTCATTACCCTTTATTAAAAGAACTATCTCTCCCTTTATAGGATTTTGAGATAACTTTTCTATTAACTCTGTAGTTGTCCCTCTTAAAATTTCTTCATATATCTTAGTAATCTCTCTTACTATTACAACCTCTCTCACACCAATAAAAGTCTCTATATCTCTTAGTGTTTTTTCTATTCTGTGCGGAGATTCAAAAATAACTATTGTTCTCTCTTCTGTAGCTAATGATTTTAAAAGTGTTTGCCTACCTTTTTTCTTTGGTAAGAACCCTTCAAAACAAAATCTTCTTGTTGAAATTCCAGCTACTGAAGCTGCTGCTGTCATTGCACTTGGTCCAGGAATTGGAATTACCTTTATTCCTCTTTTTAAAGCCTCATCAACAACTTCAAATCCAGGATCCGATATACAAGGTGTTCCTGCATCTGTTACTAACGCTATTTTATTTCCATTCTCTAACATATTTGCTATATTAGAAACTTGGTGCATCTTCGTATGCTCATCATATCTATATACTATCTTCTCTATTCCTAAATGATTTAATAACTTTTTTGTAACTCTTGTATCCTCTGCAAAAACAAAGTCTACCTCTTCAAATGTTTTTATCGCTCTTAAAGTTATATCATCTAAATTCCCTATAGGCGTGGCTACTATGTAAAGCATTTTTTACCTCATTTCCTCTTATTTTTTTAAAAGCTTATCCATCTCTTCAACAGCTTTATCTAATTGGATATCACCTTTTGAAATAATCTTTTTAGCTTCCTCTTCTCCCTTTACTTCTTTTATAATCTCATTTCTATTCTCTTTAGTCTCATCTTCATTTATGTTTGTTACAAACCCATTGAAGAATAGGAAATCATCTTTTTCCTCAACTAAAATATCTGGTTCGATTCCTGTTCCATGAATAGAAACTCCACTTGGAGTATAGTACTTAGCTATTGTTAATTTTATTCCATCTCCATCCGGTAATGGTAAAAGTGTTTGAACACTACCTTTTCCAAATGTTTTCTCTCCAATTAAAAGACCTCTTTTATAATCTTTTACTGCTCCTGAAACTATCTCAGATGCCGAAGCACTTCCTTCATTTATTAATACAATCAGTGGGAAGTCTCCAAAATATTTACCTTCTCTGTAAGCTACCTCTTCATCTCCTGTTTTACCTTTAGTACTTACAATTCTTCCTTCTGGTATGAACATAGATGAAATTTTTACAGCTTGACCTAAAGATCCTCCAGGATTACTTCTTAAATCAAAGATTATTCCTTTTGCACCTTTTTTAATTAATCCTTCTAATTCCTTACGAAGATCTTTATAAACATCTTCTCCAAATTGAGTCAATCTTAAATATCCAATGTCTTTTCCAATCATCTTGCTTTTAACATATTTTAATTGAATAATAGATCTTTTTAATTCGACCTCTTTAGTCTCCTTAGCTTCCTCTCTATAAACTGTAAGCTTTACTGAAGTTCCTGGTTCACCTTTTAATTTTTTTACACTTTGTTCACTCGTTAATTTATAAGTACTCTCTCCATCAATAGCTATAATTTTATCTTTAGCTCTTATCCCTGCCAAATACGCAGGTGTATCTTCTATTGGAGAAACAACTAGTAAAGGTTCATCTGCTTTTTTCTGTATTACCATACCTACTCCAGCATATTTACCCTCAATATCCTCTTTAAAACTTTCTAGTTCCTCTTTTGTAAAATAATTAGAATGTGGATCATCTAAAGATTCCATCATTCCTTTTAAAGCTCCTTGCATCAAAGTTGTATTTGTAGGATCTTTTTCAGCTCCTACATGATTTTCTTTTATTATGTTCATAATATCAGAAAGTTCTTTTAACTCTTTTATATTTGCAATAAATCCATTATCTACAGAATATGATGGCACTGTATTTGCAATCATGATTCCTGATAAAAGTAGTGCTACTCCAGTATTTCTTAACAGTTTTATCATAAGGCTCCTCCCAAGTTCTTTCCTAGCTTTACAACTGACTCTATGTTAATATGAGATTCTTCATCCCCTATCTCAAATAAAGAGATATATTCAACATTTCCTTTTGTTCCTGTTATTGGTGAGAAATCTAAAGCTTTTAATCTTAATCCTGATTTTTTAGCTTCCTCTATTACCATCTCTATTGCCATTATATGTTTTTTGCTATCTTTTACTATTCCACCTTTTTCAATATTTTCTTTTCCTACTTCAAATTGTGGTTTTATTAAAGCCATTAATTTTGTTTCGTCTTTAAAGAATTTTATTAGGTGTTCGATAACTTTTGTAATCGATATGAACGATACATCCATAACTATATAGTCCACTTTTTCATTATCCAACTCATCTAAAGTTAAATCTTTTATATGAGTATTTTCTAAAGATTTTACTCTTTCATCATTTCTCAATTTCCAATCTAACTGATTTGTTCCAACGTCTACAGCATAAACAAAAGATGCTCCATTTTGTAAAGAACAATCTGTAAATCCACCAGTTGATGAACCTACATCTAACACTTTTTTTCCTTGTAAATCTAAATTGAAAACAGTGATGGCTTTTTCTAATTTCATTCCACCACGACTAACATATTTACAAGCGTCACCTTTAACTCTAATTACTGGTTCCTCATCTATTTTTATAGATGTTCCAGGTTTATCTATTTTTTTATCGTTTATTATAACTAAACCAGCCATAATAGCTCTCTTTGCTTTTTCTCTAGTTTCATAGAATCCCTTTTCAACTAGTAGAACATCTACTCTTTCTTTCATTACTGCACTTCCTTCTCAAAAATCTTGTCATCCTCTAAATAATTTAATAGCGGATTCTCTAAAATAAGATTTTCAAATCCTAATCTATCAACTGCTTTTATTAGTTTTTCAGTTTCTCTAACTCTTTTCGTAAAGAAATCATCACCGATAGGAATTTTTTTCTTACTTTTATAGTATCCCAATAGCTGTTTTGTATTTTTTAATCTTAATTCATGCTTGGCTCTTTTTAAACGATCTTTTATAACGCCTGTTGTGCAATTAAATTTTTTAGCTACATCGTCTATATTCATTCCATCATTCATAAGTCTTAATATCTTATCAGCTCCGATAGGATTTATTCTATGATATTTTGCAGAATACATATCCGCTCTATGAACTATATGAGCTTCCTTTGTATTTGGTTGTATCTTACCCCATTTTCCATGATGAGATATAACTATGTGAGTTATATTCTTTTTTATCTTATCGACAATCTTTAAATTTAAAGATTCCTCTATTTCAGATAAAACTTTCTCAGCTTCTTTTATGATATATTCAGGTTTTTTTATCATCATTTGCGAATGAGATAGTTTCTCATCAGCTTTTCTAATGCTTCCCTTACTCAAATCATGTATTATAACTCCAACTACAATTGAGAAAAATTCTACTTTTTCTCTTGCTTCTCTTAAATCTCTGTAATCTCTTCTTATCTCTTCAAAAGATATTTTTAAAACGTCGTACGTATGCGTAGTTACTTTAACTCCTTGATCATCATGGTGGTCTAAATCTAAGACCATCTCATGGTTTAATAGAAGTTTTATAAACTTCAGTGCATTACTATTTTTCGCCATTAATGCTACCCTCAATTCTCTCTATTAGTTTTTTACCTCTTAGACCATAATCCTCTAACAGTATGTTTCTTGACCCATGAGGTATTGCTACACTATTCAATGCTATTTTATTTATATTAATTTTTATTTTTTTCTCATTTAAAAATCTTAATATTTCATCACCAAATCCACCTCTTTCATAACCATCCTCAAAGGTGAATATATTCTCATACTTTGAAAACTCATCTAAAATAAAGTTTTCATCTAGAGGTCTTATAGATGAACAGCTAACAATAGTTCCTCCTAAACCTCTTTCTAAAAGTTCTTTTTCTATACTTAAAATCTGTTCTAACATTGCTCCTGTTGTTAAATAAAGATTTTTTTCTCCTCTTTTTACTTCTTGCCATTTTCCAATTTCAAATTCAAAATCAGCCATTCCTTCTAACTCAAAAGCATTTCCTCTAGGGAACCTTATTGCTAAAGGTGATTCTTCAAAATTTTTGGAAAACTCTAAAATACTTTTCAGCTCTTTTCCTGTTGTTGGAGCTAAAACTTTATAGTTTGGCATAGTTAAAAACATATTGATATCATGAATTCCTTGATGTGTTTTTCCATCTTCTCCTACAATTCCAGCACGATCAACTATGAATCTCACTGGTAGATTTTGTAATCCAACATCATGTATCAATTGATCGATAGCTCTTTGGAAAAATGTCGAATATATTGCTACATATGGCTTTTTTCCTGATATAGCTAATCCTGCCGAAAATGTCACACCGTGACCCTCTGCTATACCTACATCAATACATCTTTCTTCAAATCTATTTTGAAACTCACCTAATCCTGTTCCTTTTACCATTGCTGCTGAAATGGCATATATATTTTGATCCTTTTCAGCCAACTCTACTAATTTTGATCCAAAAATATTAGAATATGTTTCGCCACCTGATTTAACCTCACCTGTTTCTGGATTGAATGGCGATATCCCGTGAAACTTTTCTTTGTTTTCCTCTGCTAATTGGAACCCTTTTCCTTTTTCTGTTTTTACATGAATAAAAACTGGTCCCTCCATCTCCTTAGCTCTGATTAAATTCTTTATCAACTCTTCTAAATTATGTCCATCAATCACGCCTAAAAATTGATAACCTAATACTTCCGATATACTCGAAGGCAAGAAAAACTGCTTTACTGAATGTTCAATTCTTTCTAAAACACTTTTCACTTGGTTCCCAACTTTTCCTTTGCTCATAACACTTCTGACATCTTTTCTTATATTCATATAAGCGTTACTTATCATCAATTTACCGAAAAAATTAGAAAGTGATCCTACATTTTTTCCAATAGACATCTCATTATCATTTAGTATAACTATTAAGTTTTTTAAATTTTCACCAATATTATTTAAAGCTTCCAAAGAGTGTCCATTAGCAATCGATGCATCACCTATAACAACTATAACTTTTTGATTTGGATTTGCTTTCGCTATTCCAGCTCCTGCAGATAAAGCACTTCCTGCATGTCCAGCTATAAAGAAGTCGTATTCACTCTCTTTAGGATCAGAGAATGGACCAATTCCACCTTTTGTTCTTAATGTTTTAAATCTCTCTTTTCTACCTGTTAATAATTTATAAACATACGACTGATGCCCTACATCAAACAATAATTTATCTTGAGGAAGATTAAAAACTTCCATAATTGCTTGTGTCAGCTCTACTACACCTAAATTTGGTGCCAAATGCCCACCATTTTTACTTGTTATTTCTACCAATATATCTCTTATCTCTTGGCTTTCATTTTGTAACTTACTAATATATTGTCTGTCTATCTTCATTTTTTCCATCCTTAAGCTTGTATATAACCCTTAAATACAAAGGCTACTACTACTCCTAATATAGCCCCCACTAATACTTCTAATGGACTGTGCCCTAAAAGTTCCTTTAGTTTTTCATCATGTAATCTCTCTCCAACTTTTGCCGCAAATCTATCCAGCAAAGTGTTTAAAAGTCCAGCATGTTTTCCAGCTGCTCTTCTTATCCCAGCTGCATCATACATAACTACCCCTGCCAAAACAAACGAAATAGCAAATATTGTACTCTGTGTTCCATGAGCTAATGCTACCGCTGTACTTAATGATGACATAGTTGAAGAGTGGGAACTTGGCATTCCTCCAGTTTCAAAAATTCTCTTTATATTTAATTTTTTATCAATAAATATTGTAGTTATAACCTTATAAAACTGGGCAATGAACCAAGCTATAAACACTACGTCTAGAATTCTATTTCCTAAAATTATTCCTTTTTCCATAGTTTCCCCACTCTCTTCTTTTTTATTTTACTGCTTTTAATTCTAGTGATATTGTCGGTTTATCTTGATTTTCTTTATAGAATATTATAGTTCTTCCTATTATTCCTACAACTTCTGCACCAATCATATCTGCTATTTGATAAGCTACTTCATTCTTATCAGCTTCTGAATTTTGAAGTATTTTTACTTTTATTAACTCTCTAGGAATTAGTGCATCTAAAACACCTTGTGCTAAAGTTTCAGAGAATCCCTCTTTCCCTATTCTGAATATTGGCTCTAAATTGTGAGCTCTCTTTCTTAAAAATGCTCTTTTTTTGCTTGTTAAACTCATTTTCTCTCCTCTTAATCTCTCTTAAATTTAATTATATTTATACATCCATAATTATAGGTAAAATAACTGGTGTTCTTTTTATTCTATTATAGAAGAACTTACTTGCTAGGTCTCTTACACTATTTTTTATAACTGTCCAATCTTTTATTGCTCCATCTTCAAATTCTTTTAATTTAACTCTAATTTGTTCATTAGCTTCATTTAAAATCTCATCTGAATCTCTTGAGTAAACGAATCCTCTCGTTACTATGTCAGGTCCACTTAATACTTTTCCTGTTTCTTTATCTAGAGCAAACACCACAATAACTACTCCATCTTGAGATAATTGTTGTCTATCTTTTAAAACGATATGTCCTATATCTCCTACACCAAGTCCATCAACTAAAGTTGCTCCTGCATTTACTTTTCCTTTAATTTTAGCACTTGATTTAGTTACTTCAACTTTACTTCCATTTGTTGCTATCACAACATTATTTTTTGGAACTCCAGTTTCAATCGCTGTTTCTTTATGAGCTTTTAGCATTTTAAACTCTCCGTGAACTGGCATAAAATGCTTTGGCTTAATAAGGTTAAGCATAAGTCTTTGCTCTTCTTTACTCGCATGACCAGAAACATGGATTCCTGCTATTTTCTTAAATACAACTTCAGCGTCATATTTTAAAAGATTATTTATATTGTTTGATACAGCTCTTTCGTTTCCTGGAATAGGAGTAGCCGATATAATTACTGTATCTCCCTCTTTAACTTTAGTATGCTTATGCATATTTTTGGCGATTCTTGAAAGAGCAGCCATAGGCTCTCCTTGTGTTCCTGTACAAAGAATAACAACTTTATTGTCTCTCATTTTATCAACATCAGATAAATTTATCATTATATTTTCAGGAAGTTTTAAATATCCTAAAGATGATGCTATATCAAATACTTTTATTAAACTTCTTCCATCGATTGCAATTTTTCTTCCATGCTCGTTTGCTATGTTTACGATCTGCTGTAATCTATGTACATGAGAAGCAAATGCAGCTATGATTATTCTTCCTTTAGCTTTTGCGAATTCAACTTTAAAGGCTTCTCCAACACTTCTTTCTGATGGTGTAAAGCCATCTATCTCAGAATTTGTTGAATCTGAAAGTAATAAATCTACTCCCTCTTCTCCAATTTGAGCCAGTCTTAAGAAATCTACTCCGTCTCCTCCTACAGGAGTTAAATCTATTTTGAAATCTCCAGTATACATAACCCTTCCAGCTGGAGTTGTAACAACTACTGCGTAAGCATCAGCTATTGAGTGAGTAACACTTATAAACTCAACTTCAAAGTATTTACCTACTTTAATTTTATCTCTACCTTTTACTTCTCTCATTTTAGGAAGAATTTTTGAAACCTCTCCACTTTCAAATTTAGATTTAATTAAAGCCAGAGTTAATTTCCCTCCATGAACAGGAACGTTTCTATCTATCTTTTGATATAGATATGGAACCGAACCTATATGATCCTCATGACCATGAGTTATAAATAGACCCTTTATCTTATCTTTGTTACTTTCAATATAGCTAAAATCTGGTATTACTAAATCAATACCCAACAATCCGTCATCAGGGAAAGTTACTCCTGAGTCAATTATTATTATCTCATCTCTATACTGAACTAAAGTCATATTTTTTCCAACCTCATCTAGTCCACCAAGAGGAATAACATACATTTTCTCTTCTTTCTCAGTTTTAACCACCGGTTTTTTTACCTCTTCCTGTACTTCAGCTTTTTTTGGAGCTCTTCTTCTTGGAGGTTGCGGTTTTTGCTCTTGAACTTTTTTAGTTTCTTGAGTTGTTACTATTTTCGCTTCTACTTGCTTCTTTGTTTCAGTTACAACATTTTCTGTCTGAGCTACTTGAGTTTTATCAGTTTGCTTAGGCTTGTTGTAATATTTTCTACGTCTTGGTTTTTTCTTTGCTACTTCTTTCTCCTTTTCAACAATGTTCTCTAAATTCATTTTATTTTATCTCCTCATTGTAATATTCCAAATATTTATCTACAAATTTTTTAGCAACTCCTCCAGCAACACTTCCTCCTCCTCCTGCTCCTTCTAAAAGAACAGTAAAAACTATTTCAGGTTGTTTATCTGCTGGGAAATATCCTGCAACAAGAGCATGTGTTTCATCAAATCTTGAGTTTTGTGCTGATCCACTTTTTGCTCCTACAACTAATCCTTTTGTTCTTAATGCTTTTGTTGTACCATTATTTTTTTCGACAGTGTTTATCAAAGCTTGATTTAAAGCATCATAATACCAACTAGGATAGTTTGTTTCATATAAAACCTTTGGTTTTATATCTATCTTCTCTTTTCCATTTTCCATGTAATCTACAACATGAGGAACATATGCTTTTCCACGATTTGCAAGTCCCATATACGATACAGCTACCTGCATAGGTGTTGCTAATAAGTATCCTTGACCTATAGATAAAATTATAGTATCCCCTTTAAACCACGATTGTTTAAATCTAGATCTTTTCCATTTTTCACTTGGAAGTATTCCTGATCTTTCACCAAAAACATCTATCTGTGAAAGTTTTCCATAACCAAAGCTACCTGCAACTTCAATTATAGGTTCATGTCCAAACTGATCTGCATATCTATAATAATATGGATTAACTGATTCAACTATCGATTTATCAAAGTCAACTGTTCCATGTCCACCTTTTTTCCAAGCTCTCCAGCTCCACTTTCCAATACTATAAACTCCATTGTCATAGATTTTAGTTTTAGGGTCTAGTCCATTGTTAAAAAATGCAAAAGCTGAGAACGGTTTAAAAACAGATCCTGGTGGATATTCTCCTGAAATACTTTTATTTGTTAAAGGTTTTCTCGAATCATTTGTTATCTCATCCCATTCCTCTTGAGAAATTTTAGAGCTAAATGTTGTTAAAGAGTAAGTTGGATAGCTTACCATAGTAAGAACTTTTCCTGTCTGAGCCTCTAACGCTATTATAGATCCTGATAGATTTTCCTCTTCAAATATTTTTTCCATATACTCTTGTAGTCTCATATCTAAAGATAGATGTAGATTATATCCTGGTGTTGGATCTTTACTTTTTTCTATCTTTTGGGCTCTATTTAAAGCATTTACCTCGATATAATCGTATCCTGGTTTTCCTTTCATTTGTAAATCATAAACTTTTTCAATCCCTGTTTTCCCTACGATATCCCGTGGCGAATATCCTTGTTCTTTAAGTGTTTCATACTCTTTTTCTGTAATTTTTTTTACATACCCAATTGTATGTGCTGCTAATGAGTCATATATATATTTTCTCTTAGAATAACTTTGAACTTCTAAATATGGATAGTCTCCGATTTTTTCCATTAACTTATGAGCTAACTGTAAATCCAAATCATCGATCAAAATATTTTCTTTTGTGTACGGAACAATCTCTCCATATTTTATTCTTCTTTGTAAATACTCTGGAGCATACCCTGTAGCTTCAGCCATCTCTTTTAATTGCTCTTCATTTACAGTTCTTTGGTTTAAGTATACCAATCTATACCCTAAAGTATTTGTTACAACAAGTTCTCCATTTGAATCATATATGTTTCCTCTTTCAGCGTCAATTTTTCTTAATTTAACTCTATTTTTTTGAGCTAAATAGTTGTACTTATCTTTTTTTATAATTTGTAAATACGCCATTCTACTTCCTAGTAAAACAAAAACTAGAAATACGAACACCTTATATATTTCTCCTCTAAATTCAAAGCTTTTCCCTAACTTTATTCCAAGATCTTTTTTCACTTAGTTGCTCTCCTCATATATAACAAATTAATTATAAAATAAAATATCGAAAGAAACAGTATATCAACTACAACAAAAGGTATATCCACATAAAATTTCCAAGTTACAATCTGTAAAAGAGAAAGTACATAGACGTTTCCTATGTTATAATCAAAATTTATAAAGTATAGGTGATAAAAAACTATATTCAATCCTACAAATAAAAATGCATATGCAGGCTCTCTTGAATGTAGAGCTAATATAACTGCTAACACGGGAAATAAAAATGCTATTTTTTTATCTTTTCTATACGATAAATAAGCCAAATAAGGCATTATTAAAAAACCTTTCGATGTTGTTTGAGGAATGTTATCCAATATAAAAATAAATAAAATTGAGATAAAATCTAGCATTTTCACTCCTTATGATTCCTTAGTCTATTAAAATATTTATTCTATTATTTAAAGCATTATTCTCTAACATATTTGTTATGTTTAATCTTTTTGCAATTTTTAGTGCTGTATAATAATCCTCTTTATTGTATTCAATAACTGATTTATCTAAGCTTTTAGTTTCTTCTTTCAATGAAAGATTTTTATATCCCGAAGCTTCTAAATCTTTCAGCGCTGACTTAGCTTCTGCCGAAGTTCCTTTGATATCTATTTTAAAATCTATATCTTTCTCTCTACCAAGAACTAGAACAACACTTGCTAAAGTTGGCATTCCTGTATCCTCTTTAATCTTGAAATATTTTTCATTTATATTCGCCAAAACATTTTCAATATTCTCTTTACTGATTTCATTAATTTCAATTAGACTATACTCTGTGTTTTTTTCATAGTTTGCTGCAGTATATGTTAGAGATAGTTTATTTTTTAAATTCTCACCTGTTTTTCTAGCATACCCACCAACACCATTTGCATTTAATATATCTACAACTAAATTTGTAGAACCTTTTAAATTTCCACCATATAAATCAGCAAATAAAGATTGTGTTCCTGATGTTAAAATATACTTTTTATTATCTATTACCATCTCAGGAATATTTCTAGCGTTTTTTACATTTAAAGCTACCTCACTATATCTTACAACCTTATAGTTTTCAACTTTTTCAGGCAAAAAATTATTTATAGAATCTATTACCATTTTATAATTCTTAGAGTCCACCAGTTTTTTTATTGTTGTCTCTTTATCTATTTGTACGTCAAATGGTATTTTAACTGCTAATTTATCCTCATAGACAACAATTATATTATTTTTTCCTATGATTGCATATCTATCCCAGTCCTCTAAATTTTTTCCACTTCTATTTAAATTATATGTCAAAAATGCTCCTAACATACCAATCACTATAAGGGCTAATAAAAGCCCTCCTAGTGTTTTTCCTGTTTTTGTTTTTTTCTTTTGTCTATTAAGCCCTTTTTCCCTTCTCATCTGCGATTAGTAACTCCTTTTCTAAATTTGAAATCTCTACTTTTACTAATTCATTTACATTTGATGTTGCATTTGACGTTTTCACTCTCAAATAATTTTGGCTATATCCATATGAACATCCATCATCTTTTATCTCTTCTACTAAAACTTCTAATTCCTGTCCTAAGTACTTTTCTCTTCTCTCTTTAGACATCTCTTTTCTTAAAGTTTCCAAAATCTCTGCTCTTTTTTTCTTTACATTTCCATCTATTTTATCAGTGAATGTATTTGCTAAAGTTTTTTCTCTATCTGAGTATTGGAAAACATGTAAATCTGAGAATCCTATACTTTTAATTACTTCATAAGTATTGTTAAACATTTGATCTGTTTCACCTGGGAATCCAACAATAACATCAGCTGTATATTCCATATTCTCAACATTCTCTCTTAATTTAAGTAATCTCTCTTGAATAAGATCTGCACCATAATTTCTTCTCATTCTCTCTAAAACTGTATCATCACAAGATTGTAGAGATATATGTAGATGTGGCATCAATTTTTTATTCTCTCTCATTATCTCTATAAATCTATCAGAGATTTTATCCGGATACATCGACCCTATTCTAACTCTTTCAACACCCTCTTGCTTTACTACTGTTTCTAATAAAGTTTCTAAATTTACATCTGAATCTAAATCTTCTCCATAAGCACCTAAATTAATACCTATTATTATAAACTCTTTAAATCCTTCTTTTGTTAAAACTTCAATCTCTTTGCATATGCTTTCTAAAGAACGAGATCTACTCTTTCCTCTTCCAAAAGGTATTTTACAATAAGAACAGAAATTATTACATCCATCTTGAATTTTTATGTACGCTCTAGACATCTCTCTTAACGTCGCAAATTCATACTCTTCATATTTTCTTTCTTCAAATATATTCTCTGTTAAAACTTTTGATTTTTTGTTCTCGATATCTTGAATAAAATCTACAAGACCACTTTTATTACTATTTCCTACAACAAAATCTATCTCTTCGATTTCTAATAACTCTTTTGAATTTGTTTGAGCATAGCATCCTGTTACTATTACAATAGAATCCGGATTCATTTTCTTTGCTCTTCTTAAAACATTTCTTGTCTTTTTATCAGCTACACTAGTTACTGTACAAGAGTTTACGATATAAATATCCGATTTATTTTCAAACTCTTCCTCTTCATACCCTACTTTCATTAACTGATTTTTTATACTTTCGCTTTCATATTGGTTAACTTTACATCCTAATGTGTAAAATGCAACTTTTTTTGTATCAATACTCATTTACTAATATTCCTCCTACTATAATTGAGGCAGTCTCAGCTCTTAATATTCTCTTCCCCAGAGACACAGGTGTAACACCCTTTTCTTTTAAAAACTCAATCTCCTCTTTTTCAAATCCCCCCTCTGGACCAACTATATATAAAACCTTTTTAGGTTTATTTTCAATTTTATTCAATATATTCCTTAAAGAGTTCTCCTCTTCACACTCATAAGGAACAACAGCTAAATCATAACTATCTATATTCAACTCTGATAATTTTTTAGGTTCTTGAATCTCTACTAACTTTACTGCTTGGCACTGCTTTGTCGCTTCTTTTACAATTAAGTCCCACTTATCTTTTTTTTCTGTTATTTTAGCTACACCTCTTTTTGTTAAAAGCGGTATTATTCTAGTTACTCCAATCTCTGTTAACTTTTGAATCGTTAAATCCATTTTGTCATTTTTCAAAATACCTATTGCTGCATCTATCTCTACTGCAGATGAGAATCTGTCCTCATTTTTCTCTATAATTTTTGCTTCGATAACTTTCTTTTCAATTGATAAAACCTCACAGATATACTCATACTCACCATCTACGGCTCTTATTACCTCACCTATTTTTATTCTAAATGCATTTTTTAGATGATTAATATCATTTTTATCAACAATTTCTATTATTTCGTTTGCTATATTTTCATTAGATATTATAACACTTATCATTATAAACTCCTATATCATATCCTTATTTTTTATCAGCTCTGCTAAAGTTGTTCCTTCTAAAATTTTTGTCATAGCTATATCTAGCTTACTCCAAATACAAGACGTTGAACATTCATCATCTATACAAGAACAATTTTTACTTTTATTATTTTCATTACAATCAATAACCTTAACTTCCTCATCTAAAATTTTATAAAGTTCGTGTAAAGTTATATCTTCTGGTTCCATAGAAAGTTTATATCCTCCATTTGGTCCCCTTTTCCCTTGAATTATATTCTCATTTTTCAATTTAAATAAAATCTGCTCTAAATATTGAACCGAAATATCTTCTGATTCAGAAATCTCTTTTATACGAGCTAAATTTCCTTTTTGAGAAGCCTCTGCAATATATACTAATGCTTTTACACCATATCTAACCTTTGTACTTATTTTCATCCTCATTACTCCTTTATCTCAAAATGATTATAAGCTTTCTCTGTAACCATTCTACCACGACTAGTTCTTTTTATATAACCAATTTTAACTAAGTAAGGCTCATAAACCTCTTCAATTGTCCTTCTGTCTTCTCCTAACATTAAAGCTAGGGTTTCAATTCCTACAGGACCACCACCATAATTTTCAATTATAGATTTTATTATATCTCTATCGAGCTCATCTAATCCTTGTTTATCAACGCCTAAAATATTCAATGCTTTAACAGTACTATTAAAATCTACAACACCATTTCCTTTTATTTCACAATAATCCCTTACTCTTTTTAAAAGTCTATTTGCTATTCTTGGAGTTCCTCTGCTTCTTAAAGCAATCTCCTTTGCACCATCCTCTTCGACTTTCACTCCTAAAAGAGCTCCACCTCTTTTTACAATTCCTTGAAGCTCCTCTTCTTTGTAGTAATCCATTCTATGAACTACTCCAAATCTATCTCTCAGCGGAGAACTTAAAAGACCAGCTCTTGTTGTTGCTCCTATAAGCGTAAATGGTGGCAGCTCTATTCTTATAGATCTTGCTGAAGGACCTTTTCCTATTATTATATCCAACTCTCCATCCTCCATAGCTGGATATAATATCTCTTCAACCGATGTATTCAATCTATGAATTTCATCTATAAATAAAATATCATTCTCTTCTAAAGATGTTAAAATAGCTGCTAAATCCCCTGCTTTATCAAGTATTGGTCCTGAAGTTATTTTTAAGTTAACTCCCATTTCGGTTGCAATTACTCCAGCTAATGTCGTTTTTCCAAGCCCAGGAGGTCCATATAAAAGAACGTGATCTATACATCCACCTCTTCTTTTAGCTGCTTCTATAAAAATTTCCATTTTTTCCTTTAAAGATTCTTGACCAATATATTCAATTAAACGTTTTGGTCTTAAACTCTTTTGAACTTCACCTTCATGATCTAACTCTTCATTAGAAACTACTCTATCCATTTTTTCTCCTTAAATAAACACTGTTATAACAAATTGTGCAACCCCTATAAGTCCACCTAAAATTGCTCCAACTATTTCTATATGTTTCAACTCTTTTTTAGCTAAAGAGAATGTTATTCTTTCTAACTCTTCTAATGAGAATGCGTCAACTTTTTCAACTATAATCTCTTTAAAATCTACATTTTTTTCTAAAGTTTCAAATAACATTCCTATTATTTGATCTTTATTTTCCATAATAGAATTTTTTATTATCTCTTTTATTTTATTTAAAGTTGATTCATTTAAAAACATAGCTAACATAGGGAATTTTGTTGTTATCTCTGTTGCAAGTTTTCTTTCTAAAATATCATCTATAACTTTTTCCATTTGAACTTCTATATTTGCATTACTCAATCTTTCTGTTATATCCGCCATTGAAATCAATTCATTTTGAATAGTATCCGCTAAGCTTACACCTATCTCATGTCTTCTTTTAGGAATCAGACCTTGAATTTTAAAAATTCCTAAATTTATTTCTTTATATGGTCTAAATAACATTTTTATCGCAATATAGTTTGTAATCCATCCAATCATAGATCCAATAACAATTAAAAGTACCGCTTTTACTAACATTTCCTCACCTTTTCAATTCCTTATCAGTTTTATAAATTATTATTTATTATACCATTTTATATTTATATATCCAATACATTTTTTGCCCTTTTCCCTCTCCAAAATTTATACTTTTTTATTTTTTTCTTGTATTATTTTTCATTTATGCTATAATGATTCAAAATAATTAATTGAGGAGGAAGAAGTGAAACAAAAAATAGTTTTTAATACAAATGCATATTACTACTATTATTTAACCTAGGATTGGTATTTTGTTTCATGAAAAATACGAATCCATTTTGTGTTACTTTAATAGTAGTGAGTGGATTTGTTACATAGACCTGTTTATTTCAGCCTGTGGTAAATCCACAGGCTTTTTTGTTTTTTATATTAAAATTTTAGGAGGAGATTATTATGTCTATTTTAGAAAGTGTTGTTAATTTTTTAAATTCTATCCTTTGGGGAAAGAATCTACTTGTTGTTTTGCTTATTTTTTCAGGAGTATTTTTTACAGTTAAAACAAATTTTGTTCAATTACGTTTTTTAAATCATATGGTTGAACTACTAACTTCAAAATCAAATAGTAATTCAGAGAATTTATCACCTTTCCAAGCTTTCTGTATAAGTACAGCTACTAGAGTTGGAGCTGGAAATTTAGCTGGTGTTGTTAGTGCTATCTCAATCGGAGGGGCTGGAGCAATATTTTGGATGTGGGTTGTTGCATTCTTAGGCGCTGCTACAGCATTTATCGAAACTACTTTAGCTATGATTTTTAGAGAAAAAGACAAAAATGGACAATTTTTTGGTGGACCTTGCTTTTTCTTAAAAAATGGTTTAGGTAAAAAATCATGGGGTGTCGCTTTTGTTATAACAGGGATTATTTGTTGGGCTGGTGTATTACAGGTTGTTTCAAACTCTGTTACTGAATCTTTCAATGTAGCTTTCAGTTTAAATCCATTTGTTGTTTCTATCGTTTTAACATTAATGGCAGCTCTTGTTATTTTTGGAAAAACAGATAAAACTGCAAAAGTTTTAGATAAGATTGTTCCTATAATGGCTGTTCTATATCTTGCAATTGTATTTTTTATAATAGTTAAAAATATCGGACTTATCCCTAATGTTTTATCACAAATATTCTCTGAAGCTTTCGGTATTAGACAAGGAATTGGAGGAACAATTGGAGCGGTTATAATGCAAGGGGTAAAAAGAGGATTATTCTCTAATGAAGCAGGTACTGGAAGTGCACCTTGTGCTGCCGCTAGTGCCGATGTTGCTCACCCTGTACAGCAAGGTCTTATTCAAAGTTTAGGTGTTTTCGTTGATACTTTTGTTATATGTACAGCTACAGCTTTTGTAATGCTTCTAACGAAATCATCAGTTATTGAAGGACTTGGTGGAATGGAACTTCTACAAAAATCTTTCAATTACCATCTAGGTTCTGTTTTTGGTGAGATTTTTGTTGCAGTTATTCTTTTCCTTTTCTGCTTCTCTACACTTTTAGGAATCTGTTTCTACGGAAAAGTGAATGTAAGGTTTTTAACTGAAAAAGAGTGGGGACAAACAACATTCAAAATTTTTGCACTTAGCATGATTTTTATTGGTGGAATTCAACAAAATATCTTTATGTGGAATCTCGCTGATTTAGGTTTAGCTCTTATGACTATCATCAATCTTTCAGGAGTTTTCCCTCTTTCTAAGATTGCCTTTGACTCTTTAAAGGAATACGAAGCTAAATTCAAAATAATAAAAGTTTAACAAAAAAAGATAGAGATAACTTAATCTCTATCTTTTTTTTATTGTAATCTTCCCTCGACCTGATCTTTTTGATTCGTAAAGAGCTTCATCCGCACAGTTAAAATTATTAATTATGCCTTCATCATATTTCAAATTAATTACTCCAATGCTCGATGATAAAGGTATATCTCCTATTTTTACACTTTTTATCTCTCTGTTTATATTTTCGCAAATCTCAAAGGTATCAATTCCATCCTCTATTAAGAATGCAAATTCATCTCCACCAATTCTATAAATATATTTTAGTCCTGAATTTTTGATGGCTTTTGCAGTAACCTTCAATGCAAAATCACCTTGATTATGACCTTGCTGATTATTTATCTCCCTCAAAAAATCTAAATCCAAAAGCGCTATATCATATTTTTTCTCTTTATCTTCAAAAATCTTTCTAATTTTTTTATCATAAGCATGTCTATTTCCAACACCTGTCAAACCATCTTGATACGCTTTTTTCATCTCTTTTCTTTCGTATGTTATATCTCTTATGACACAAACTAATATAGCCTGTTCTTCTGCATCTAATCTTTGTTTTGTTACTCTAAAGTATCTACCATTTATTTTCTCTTCTAGTATAAACTTACCTTCTATCCAAGCTTTTTTATCCCCTTTTACCCATTCTTTAACTAGAACCTCTGAGAATAATTCGCTATCAGTTTTTCCTATCAAATCAATCTTTTTAACACCTATATACTCACAGAAAGATTTATTACCATATATATATTTACCAGAAAAATCTTTGTAAAAAATAAAGTCCCCTAAATTATCTAGCATCTCATCTAGCAATCTTTTGTTAGATATTAAAATTTTATCTAAAGTTTTCAATTTAAAAAATTCTATCGTTATATAATTTTCATTTTCATGTTGTAGATTTTTTATCTCAATACTCATTGAAATTTTTTCAATCTTATCGTTTATCAAAGCTTCATACTCTATATTTTCTATATAGATATTTTTTATCTCACCATCTAAAACCTTTTTTATATTATTTTTTATGTTACACTTTCCGCACTTTCGAGTTTCTAAACATCTCTTTTTCTCTAAACTTTGATGAATACACTCAAAAAATTCACCACATCTTTTCCCAGGAGTGTGGCTAAAAATATTTTGTAATATCTTATTTGTATAGCAAACTTCGAACTTTCTATTAAGAACTATAATTCCATTTTTATGCTCATCTAAAATCTTTTTAAACACCTTATTCCCACCTCTCAAAAAAATAAGGAGAAAAACTCTGTTTTTCTCCTTAATCAATTTTACTTTGCGTACTCAACAGCTCTAGTTTCTCTTAAAATAGTAACTTTTATCTGTCCAGGGTATTGCATTGTTTCTTCGATTCTTTTTGCTATATCTCTAGCCATTTTTGTTGCTGCATCATCAGACACAACTTCTGGATTTATGATTATTCTAATCTCTCTTCCGGCTTGAATTGCATATGAAGATTCTACTCCTTCAAATGAAGTTGCAATCTCTTCTAATCCTTCTAATCTCTTTAAGTATGTTGATAGTGTTTCTCTTCTAGCTCCTGGTCTAGACGCTGATATTGCATCCGATGCTTGAACTAGTATAGCCTCTACAGTTTCAAATTCAACTTCATTGTGGTGAGCCATAACAGCATTTACAACTGCTGGTTTCTCTCCAAACTTCTTTAAGAACTCTCCACCAATTATTGCATGTGAAGCCTCTATATCATGATCTAAAACTTTTCCTACATCATGTAAAAGTCCCGCTCTTTTTGCTAATTTTGTATCCGCTCCTAACTCTGCAGCTAGATTAGCAGCTAATTTAGCAACCTCTATTGAGTGTGTTAAAACGTTTTGTCCATAACTTGTTCTATACTTTAGCTTTCCTAAAGTTTTTATTATTTCCATGTGCATTCCAGGAATTCCTAACTCTAATAAAGCTTGTTCTCCCGCTTCAACGATATCCTTATCAATCTCTTTTCTCGATTTATTTACAACCTCTTCAATTTTACCAGGATGTATTCTTCCATCGTTTATTAATTTTTCAATTGCTCTTCTTGCAACCTCTCTTTTCACACCATCAAAACTTGATAAAACTACAGCTTCTGGAGTGTCATCAATTATGATATCTACTCCTGTTAGAGCTTCTATCGTTCTTATATTTCTTCCTTCTCTTCCAATTATTCTACCCTTCATTTCATCGTTTGGTAAGTTTACAACAGATACTGTCGCATCTGCAACAAACTCAGATGAAGCTTTTCCGATAGCTGTCGATAAAACTCTCTTTGAAAGTCTATCTTTTTCATCTTCTAATTTATTTTCGAACTCTCTTATAGCTAAAGCCGTCTCATGAACTAAATCATCCTTTAATTTAGAAATTAACATATCTTTCGCTTCATTTTTTGTCATCTCAGATATTTTTTCTAAAGTTTCCTCTTGAACTTTTTTCAAATCCTCTATTTCGCCTCTTTTATTTTCTAAAGCAGCATTAACTTCCTCTAACTCTAAAGCTCTACTTTCAACTTTTTCTATTTTAGCTTCTAAAGTTTCCTCTTTTTTAGCTAATCTAGATTCTTTTTGTAGTAACTCATTCTTTGCAATTTTTATATCTTTTTCAGCTTCCTCTTTCATTTGGTAAGCTGTTTCTTTCGCTTTTATCTCTATCTCTTTACTCTTAGCTAAAGATTCCTTTTCGGCTCTTTCTAAGATGTCTTTTGCTTTTATTTTAGCTTTTAACTTTTCATCCTCTAAGTTATTAAGCTCCTCTATTTTTTTATCTATAGTAGATTTTTTATACATAACACTGAATATTATTGCAAACCCAACTATAGCTAATCCAACTCCTAATATTAAGTTCATTAGTCTCTCCTTTTTTGTAAATATTATCTATAACTAGCTATTGCTTCCTCTTCAGTTGCATAAATATCAAATAATTCATCTAATCCTATCATTTCAAATATAGTTTTTATATGATCGTTTAATCCAACTAACTTTATATCTCCACCTAAGTCTCTTACAACTCTTAATTTCCCTCTTAAAATTCCCATTGCTAAACTGTTAATATGAACTAAATCAGCAAAATCTATAACAAACTTATTTATATCAAGCTCTATTTGCTTAGCTATTCTTTCTTTTAATTTTGGAGCAACTAACGCATCTAACTCTCCGCAAACCTTTATCACTCTTATATCTTCCACTGTTTTCTCAATTATTTCAAAATTTGTAGTCATGTTAAATCTCCTCCTTAACTCTCTTCTCAACTTTTATTTTTGTTCCATTGATTTTTTTCTCAACTTTAAAATTATCTGCCATAGCTTTCGCTAAGAAAAGTCCCATTCCGCCTTCATCTTTACTAATTTTAGATTCGTCAAATCCAACTCCGTTGTCCTCTACTACTAAATGGATAACATCATTATTCTTTTGAAGTTCTATAATTATATCACCAGATTTATACTCATAGCCATGCTCTATTACATTTGTAGCTAGTTCATCAACAATAGATAATATTTTCATAACATCTTTTTGTTCTACTTTTTGATGCTCTAAATATGTCTTAGTCATTGCTCTAATGATAGAAAGATTCTTTAAAGAGGATGGAACATACAGCTTTATTTCATTCTGCATTTTTTCACCTTCTCTCTGTAAATTTGGTTATTCTCCAATCACCATTTAAATATTTATACTCTACATTAAAATAAAAGATCTCTTCACCAAACCTTAAACCTATTGTATTCTCACCTTGGTTTTTTGTAATTTCTGGTTTTGTAAAGTAGAACTTAACTTGCGACAAGTCATATTCTGACAACTTATTTATTGCATATCTCTCTTTTAGTGAGACATCTAAGCTTTCTTTTAGGCTCGTCGAATTGTTTAACTGTAAATCTTTTTGAATAAGCTCTAACTTTGATATTAACTTATCTTCAACATTTAAAAAATTTTCATCTTTTGCCTTGTCTAAATTTGAACAAGAAGCAGTCAAAATAATTAAAAATACAACATAAATTTTCTTTATCATTCAACACTTCCTTTTAAAGCTTTTCTGTACAATGATACCATACGAATACTTTTTTATCAAGACTATTATTTTGGTTATTTTTACCTATTTACAGGCGCATTAAGGGTTTATAAGGCATTAAATTTTTGTAAAATATCTGAAAAAATTTCATCTTCGGACATTTTATCCAGATCATACCAAATATAGTCATGATCATTTTTAAACCATGTGAACTGTCTCTTTGCATAATTCCTTGAATTTTTCTTAATTAACTCTATTGCTTCTTCTAAACTTATCTCATCATTCAAATAAGAAATTATCTCTGAATAGCCTATTATATTTATTTTTTTTAAATTATCTCCATACTTTTCATAAAGTGATTTGACCTCTTCTAAAAGACCGTTTTTCATCATTATCTCTACTCTTAAATTTATTCTTTCATAAAGATAATCTCTATCTCTTTCTAAGGCAACTTTTAAAAACTTACAACTGTTTCCTTTTATATTTCTTTTAGATAATACTGAAAATTTTTCACCTGTTTGATAAAAAACTTCAACCGCTCTTTCTACTCTTCTTTTATTATTTGGATGAATACTTTCTGCACTCTCTGGATCAATCTCTTTTAAAATTTCAAATAGTTTTTCTCCATCTTCATTCATAAGTTTCTCTCTTATAACAGAATCACTTTCTGGAAGTGCAGACAATCCCCTTACAACAGAGTCTATATAAAGTCCCGTTCCTCCTACTAAAAGTACATTTTTATCACCTAAAGAATTTAGAACTTCATCACCTTTTCTTTGATAATCACCAACGCTATATTTTTTTATAGGTTCAACAACATCCAACATGTGATGAATAACTCCATCCATCTCATTCACAGAAATTTTTGCAGTTCCAACATCCATACCTTTATATACTTGAGCTGAATCAGCAGAAAGAACATCTGCATTTAAAGCTTTAGCTAACTTTATTGATAAATCCGTTTTTCCAACTCCTGTAGGCCCGGCTATAACTATTCCTTTCATAATTTCTCACCTCTTATTTTTTTTTAATAAAAAAGCTGAACCTAGTGGCTCAGCTCAAATAAATAACTCATTACTCAACAAATTCAAACTCTGTATCAGCAATTCTTACTGTATCTCCGTCTTCTACGCCAGCATCTCTTAAAGCTTCTTCTAATCCTAAAGTTCTAAGCATATGTAAGAATGTAACTACTGATTCATCATCATGAGTTATGATATACTTAGCTAATACTCCATCAACTATTGATCCATCAACAACGAATACTCCATCCTCGTCTTGAACAACAGTAAATGGTTCTTTTCTTACTCTATTAGCTTTTAATACATCAACAAGATCAGCTTCCTCTTCTAGTTCTTCTCTCGGTGTTTCTTGTAAAACATGCCAAGTTTTATTTAGAACCTCTTTTAATCCATCACCTAAAATAACAGATACAGGGAACACTTCGTTTCCATGAGACTCTACATATTTTTTAAACTCTTCATATTTTTCCATATCCCAGATTAAATCCATTTTATTAGCTAAGATAATTTGTTTCTTAGTAGCTAATTTCTCACTAAACTTTGTTAACTCATTATTTATTCTATCATAATCTTCAATAGGGTCTCTTCCTTCTATTCCTGCAACATCTACTATATGGTATATTATTTTACATCTTTCGATATGTTTTAAGAATTTATCTCCTAACCCAACTCCTTCGTGAGCTCCCTCTATTAATCCTGGGATATCCGCCACAACGAACGATCTTTCCTCTCCAAGTCTTACTACTCCTAACTTTGGTTCTAATGTAGTGAAATGATAATTTCCTACTTTAGATTTAGCCGCAGATATCTTGTTAATTAAACTTGATTTTCCTACTGAAGGGTATCCTACTAAAGCAACATCCGCTAAAAGTTTTAATTCTAACTTAACTCTTAACTCTACTCCCTCTTTACCTTTTCCAGCCATCGTTGGTGTTCTTCTTACAGAGTTTTTGAAGTTTGTATTACCTAAACCTCCTCTTCCTCCTCTTAAAAGAACTCTTTCCTCTCCTGGAGTACTCATATCTAAAAGTAATTTTCCTGTTTCCATATCTCTAACTTGAGTACCGATTGGAACTTTTATAACTAAGTCTTCTCCAAACTTTCCAAACATATTTTTCTTTCCACCGTTTTCACCGTTTCCTGCTTGGAATAACTTTTTGTATTTGAAGTCTATTAAGGTATTGATATTAGAATCCGCAAGGAAAACTAAATCTCCTCCTCTTCCTCCATCTCCACCGTCTGGACCTCCAAACTGAATACATTTTTCTCTTCTAAAAGTAGCGGCTCCATCTCCACCGTTACCAGCTTTTACCGTTATTATTACCTCATCTATAAACACAGTTTATCTCCTCCAAATATATTTCATATCTATAATATAAATTCTAATTCATTTCAAGTCGTTAATTCTTATATTCTACACCTTTTTCTAATATTTTGCAATTAATTTTACCATGTTTTTGTCACTTAATATTTTTGATGTTTTATGTTAAAATTAGGTTATATATTTTTTATTTGGGAGGATTTTTATGAATAGTTTTGGTACTCTTTTTAGGGTTCATATTTACGGGGAATCTCATGGCTCTGGAGTTGGAGTTTTAGTAGATGGTATCCCTGCTGGTATAAAACTTTCTACAGATGATTTTATTACAGATCTTTCCAAAAGAAAATCTGGTAAAATCGGAACAACACCTAGAAAAGAAACAGATATACCAAATTTAATCTCTGGAGTTTTTAACGGCTTTACAACTGGAGCTCCAATAAATATTTTCTTTGAAAATAGTAATACAGATTCAAAAGTTTATTCTGATTTCAAATCTCATCCTAGACCCGGGCATGCTGATTTTGCTGCGACTCAAAAATATTCAGGATTTAATGATATCAGAGGTGGAGGCCATTTTTCAGGTAGATTGACTCTTGGACTTGTTGCCGCTGGAGTAATTGCAAAAAAAATATTAAGTGAAAGTTCATTTGAAACAGATATTGAAACTGTTGGAACTTTATATAAAAATGAGTTTGAAGAGAAGTTAGAAAGTTATCTTATTGAAACTGGATCATCTGGAGATTCTTTGGGTGGAACAATCTCTTTAGCTGTAAAAAATCTTCCAATCGGTCTTGGAGAACCTTTCTTCGGGTCGGTTGAATCAGTTTTGGCCTCTATGATTTTCTCTATTCCTGGTGTAAAAGGATTAGAGTTTGGTGCTGGATTCAAAGGATGTGAATTATTGGGTAGTCAATTTAATGACAATTTTATAAACTCTACTGGAAAAACTGAGTCTAATAATAATGGTGGAATCAATGGTGGAATCACAAATGGAAATGATCTTCTTTTAAAGATCGCTGTAAAACCTACGTCTAGTATTTTTAAGGTTCAAGATACATTTAACTTTAAAGAGAACTCTATTCTTCCACTAAAAATAAATGGAAGGCATGATGTTGCATTTCTTTTAAGAGTTCCTATAGTTTTAGAAAATGCTGCGGCTATCGCATTAGCGGATTTATATTTACAACACAAAAAATAATTTTTAACGAGGAGGATTTTAAATGTCAAAAAGAGTTGATTATATCGATTGGGATGAATATTTTATGGGAGTAGCTATTCTTTCAGCAAAGCGTAGCAAAGATCCTGGAACACAAGTTGGAGCTTGTATTGTAACTCCAGATAAAAGAATAGTTGGTGTTGGATACAACGGATTCCCAGCTGGATGTTCTGATGATGAGTTTCCTTGGGATAGAGATGGGGACTTTTTAAATAGCAAATACGCTTATGTTTGTCATGCTGAACTAAATGCAATTTTAAATAGCACTAAAAATTTAAAAGGATGTAGTATCTATGTTGATCTGTTTCCTTGTAACGAATGTGCTAAAAGTATAATACAAAGCGGAATAGCTGAAATTGTATACCTTTCTGACAAATACAATAATACAGATTCAAATCTCGCTTCAAAGAAACTTTTAAATGCTGCTAATGTTAAACTTAGACAGTTAGAACCTAAGTTTGATGAACTTGTTTTAAATTTCAAAACAAATGATTAGGAGGTAAAAAAATGGCGACTGCTTTAACTAGATTAGAAGAGTGGATCAATTCAATGACTCACTATTTTGGAGCTATTTTAGCTCTGATTGGAACTGGTGCTCTATTGGTTCACTCTCTTAAAAGTGGAAATGTTGGATATGTTGTTGGTTCTATGGTATTTTGTTTCTCACTAGTTTTACTTTACACTATGTCTGGAACATATCATATTCTTTACGTTGGAAATCTAAAAAAATTCTTTAAAATACTAGATCACTCTGCTATATACATTTTAATCTCTGGTTCATATACACCGTACCTTTTAGGTGTTTTTGATGGTAGAACCAAATGGACACTTTTCTTTATTCAATGGGGAATGACTTTAGCAGGAATAATTTTTAAAGTATTTTTTGTAGGTAGATTTAAAGTTATCTCTACTTTAATCTATTTATTCATGGGTTGGATGGTAATGTTTGTATTTAAAGATTTAAAAGCTTTAGTTACACCACTTTCTTTAAATCTTTTAATTTGGGGCGGAATCAGTTACTCAGTTGGAACTATTTTTTATCTTATGAAAAATAAAAAATTTACTCACGGAGTTTGGCATCTTTTTGTTTTAGCAGGAAGTGTTTTCAACTACTTCTCTGTTTATTTTTTAATATAATATTTTACAGGGGGATAAACTTTGCAAGATTTAAGTTCAAAATTTGAAAAACAAAGTACCTTGATGACTATTTTAAAATTTAGTATTCCTTCATCTTTAGGAGCTATCATAGGAATGCTTTGTGTTTTAACAGATAGATATTTCATCGGTCAAGTAGCAGGAAGAGAGGGCATGGCAGCAGTTGCCCTCGTTTTCCCTTATGCTATGATTATCAATAGTTTTAATTTTGCTTTTTCTGGAATTGCCATAATAGTTGGTGTAAAGCTTGGAGCACAGGATAAAGATGGTGCTGAAAAAGTTTTATGCACAGGATTTTTATGGATATTTATAATCGGAATTTTTTTAAGTATATTTCTTTTTACTTTCAACAATCCTATTTTAAAAATTTTAGGTGCTAGTCAAACTAATATGTCATCAGCTATTCAATATACAAATTTCTTAATTCCTATAGCTACTTTCCAAATTCTTTTAGGACAAAGTACTTTAATTAGAGGAATTGGAGATTCTGTTACAGCGATGGGAGTAAATATTTTTACTGGTCTTTTTAATGTTGTTTTAGATTATATTTTTATTATCAAACTTGATATGGGAATTGGAGGAGCTGCTCTTGCAACCCTTATAGCAACAGCACTAAGTGCAGCATACGTTATTGTATATTTTATGAGATCGAATGTTGTTTCATTCAAAAGAAAAAATATTTCTTTAAATCCTAAGATATTGATAGAGATTTTTAAAATTGGAAGTCCTAGATTTTTCAATCAACTTTTACAATCTTCGGTTATTACTGTAACTAATAGAGAGGCAGGTATATATGGCGGTGATATTGCCACTGCTGCTATTGGAATAATCTCTATCTGTAGAAGTGTTATAAATACTAGCTTACAAGGATTTAATCAAGGAACAGCTGCCATAATTTCATATACATTCGGATCTGGAAATTATAAAAGAGTCAGAGAAGTTCTAAAAATTCAACTTTTAACAGTTTTAAGTGTATCTACTTTACTAATTCTACTAATGATGATTTACACTGAAAATGTTGTTAAATTCTTTATAAAAAATGACCCAACTCTTGTTCAGTTTACTATATCTGCAATGAGAATAAATCTATTTTTGATGCCATTTACAGCACTATTTTTAGCTTGTAATAATTTCTTCCAATCTATAAAAGAAAGTGCTCTTGCAACAAGATTTTTCTTGATTAGAATTCTTATTTTAAATATTCCACTAGTTTATATCTTAGGATATTTCTTCAAAGAGGTTGGGGTTTGGTTAGCTTTCCCAATAGCTGATACATCTGTTGCTATTGGAATGTTTTATCTAACTATAAAAAAAATGAGAAAGATGAACAATGAGAATTGAGTTTAAGAAAAATTTATGGTATAATAATCCTACAATTGAATAAATGGGGATGCAAAGGTTTCGACAGGGTTGTGAGGTTATAGGTAGCAGGCCAGGTTGACCGCTGTGAGAGGTCAACTCATCGTTTAGATGGAAACAATAATTACGCTTTAGCTGCATAATGTCAGCTCACCTCTGAACATTCTCTTCTGTAGGAGCGTTCAATCAAGGTGTCACTTAAATACAGATTACCCTAAGTAATTTCTCTAAGCTATAGGGGACATTTTAGAGGATAGCTTTAGTTAGCCCTGTTTGCGGGAGTAACTATTGCGAATCTAAATAGCAAACTAAGCTTGTAGAAGCTTATGGCGCTTGCAATTTTGGACACGGGTTCGATTCCCGTCATCTCCACCAATGAATATATCAGCTAAGATTTAGTTGTTGAGATAAAAAAGACCACATTAAGTAAAAACTTAAAGTGGTCTTTTTATTTTACTCTAAAGGGATACCTTTATTTTCTTCGTAACTATCTGTTAAAATTTTTACTCCTTTTATCTTACTCTCATCAGATATAAGTGGTAAAACCGTTGGATTACTTGGATATTTTTTTCCATTGAATTTCATCTCTACCATCCCAGGTTCAGCTCCCCCTCCAGATACAGAAAGTATAATATCCTTCCAACCTTTTGTTTTTTTATCACTGATAACTATTGGTATTCTAAGCTGACTAAATTTAGAAACCGTGTCATATCCCTCACTTCTCTCTTTTAAAACCAATCCTGAGTCGCCACCAGTTCCACCTATCATAGGTCCATAAGCATATACTATAACCTCATTTTTTCCATCGCCATTCAAATCAACTCTATTATACATATAATTGATTTTATCCTCTCCACGTTTCAAATCAAACTCCCTTATCAGAGATTCTTCAATCTCACGATCTCTAACACTCTCTGATTTTAAACTTTTCATCTCACTTCCAAATAAGTTCATACCAATCGCTGCCGTCAAAAATAATAAACTAATTTTTTTCATCTAACGCCACCATCCTTATATTTTAAGAAAAGAGCGCACCAAATATTGGCACGCCCCTTCAATTTAAATTTTATATTACTCTAACTAAGAACCCTTTTAAATACTCAGTTTCAGGTACTGCTACTGATATCGGGTGACACGGACTTTGGTGCAGTTGATTAACGATTATCGCTTTTACTCCTGCATCTTTCACTGCAAACGCCAATGCCATTCTTAAATCAGCACTTGTTACAGCTCCACTACAACTGTAGATAGATAAGAATCCACCTTTTTTTGTTAGCTTCAATCCATTTAAAATTATATCCTTATAAGCTTTTAACGCTTTATCTAAATCTCTTCTGTTCGGAGCTAATTTCGGAGGATCTAAATTTACTAAATCCCATTGACGTCCCTCTTTCACTAAGTCTCTTAAGACATTGAAGATATTTCCTTTTATAAACTCAACATTTTCATAAGCCCTTAAGTTTTTTCTAGCTACATTTAAAACATCCTCACTCACATCTATTAAAGTTGATGAGTTAGCACCATTTACCATTGCATGAAGAGAGAATCCTCCTGTATAACTACATACATCTAAGAAATCCTTTCCTTTTGAAAGATTTCCCATTAAAACTCTATTATCTCTTTGATCTGAATAGAATCCAGTCTTTTGTCCTTTTAAATCTATTGTAAACTTAGCTTTTCCTTCATATATTTCAATCTCATCTGGAACCTCACCAAAAAGTACTCCTGAAACTTCTGGAAGCCCTTCTAACTTTCTCCCATCCCCTTCACTTTTTTCGTATATTCCCTTAACATTAGGAATCTCTTTTTTCAAAGCTTCTACTAAAAGATTTTTATCTCTCTCCATTCCAAGAGTTGAAGCTTGAACCACTAAGTAGTCACCAAAACGATCCACTATAACTCCAGGTAAAGAATCAGATTCACTATGAATAAGTCTATAACCATTACTATCTATAGAGATCATCTCTCTTAAAGTGAAAGCTTCTCTCACTTTTTCACAATACCAATTCAAATCTATCTTTTTATCGATATTTTTTTCAAGCATACGAACCATTATTTTTGAGTTCTTATTGTAGTGTCCATATCCTATAAACTCTTTCTTCGAGTTATATACCTCTATAACAGATCCACCCTCTGGTTTTCCCTCTATCTTTTCTACAGCTCCAGAGTACATCCACGGATGACCACTATACCATAATCTTTCTCTATCCTTTTTTATAAAAATTTTACTCAACTTCTCACATCCTTCTAAACAAAAAATAAATTAATTTTATATTCTATTTTATAACTATATTGAGAAAAATACAATTAATTTCGAGAAAATAGAAGAGTATCTCCTACTAAAAGTACCACATCACCTTTAGGAGTTACATAGCTATCTCCTCTTTTAATAGAAACAATTAACATTCCCGGTGGAAGTTCTAACTCTTTAATCTTTTTATCCACATATTCAGAGTCTTCATGAAGTAACATCTTCTTCAGTGCCAACTCCTCTAACTCATCTACCTCAATTACATTCTCTGTTTCAATCTCCTCTTCGAATAGATTTAATTTTTTTCCAACATACTTCAACGTCATTCCCTGAAGCAAAACTGAAAATACGACAATATAAAACGTTAGATTAAACATTCCTTGAGCATTAGGTAATCCCTCTGTAACAGCCATAGTTGCAAATATAATAGGAACAGCTCCTTTTAACCCAGCCCAAGATATAAAAAGTTTCTCTTTCGAAGAAAATTTAAATGGAAGTAACAGTCCATAAACAATAAGTATTCTAACAACAATAATCATAATTACAGAGAGCAAACTTCCTACTGCTATATAGCCTAATAGTTGACTCGGAAAAACAAGAAGACCTAGCATCACAAACATCCCAATTTGCATAAACCAAGTTATAAGCCTCATATTTCTGATAGAGTTTAATTTATAGTTAAACTTTTTGTTTCCAACCATTATCCCGGCTATATATATAGCTAAGAACCCATTCCCATCAAAAACTGTGGCTAAACCAAAGCATATAAACAGCATCGCTATAAGATGAATCGTTAAAAACTCCTCTCTCACTATTTTTATATAGTTCGCTAAAGGAAGAGTTATTACTCCAAAGATATAACCTATCATAGCTCCTAAAGTTATCTGCTTCAATAAAAATATAACTCCTATAACTAACGATGGATTTTCCCCCTCTTTAAAGAATGAAAGTAAAAATAGTATCAGTGCATAAGCCATAGGGTCATTACTTCCAGATTCAATCTCAACAACAGATTTAACATCTTTTTTTAACTTCGAATCTCCTAATATCGACATAACCGCTGCTGCATCAGTTGACGAAACCATCGCACTGAAAAGTAGTGATTCTTTCAAAGTAAAATCAGTTAAATAGTATACTGCAACACTAGATAATCCAGCTGTTAAAAGTACACCTAGAGTTGCCAAAGTTCCACTCGGACATAGTGATTTTCTAACATCCGCCTTATCAGTTTCCAATCCACCTGAAAATATTATAAACATCAATGCTATTGTCCCAATATTTTGAGCAACCAATGCATTATCAAAATAAATTCCACCGACTCCTTCTGAACCAGCCAACATTCCTACTAATAAAAACATTATTAACAAAGGAATCTCCAGTTTTTTAGATATTCTTATTGAAAATAAACTAATAAGTATTATAATTCCTACTACTAATATTTCAACACCCATCTATACACCTACCTTGAAATAAAATATATAAATATATATTCTAAAAGTTTAAAAGACATTATACCTAAAAGTAGCAAGTATGATCCCACGAACATAATTAAAAAAAGAACTTTAAAAGATTTCTCCATAAAACTCTCTTTTTTTTGTAAAATTTCATTTTCTTCAGTTATTAATAGTTTTTTCATTTTTTCCTCCAATTTTTATATAATATTCATTTTCTGAAAAAACTATTTTTTAAATTCTTAAAACTCGATTTTGATCTCTATTTAAAATTGTATAGGTTAAACTTTTATACGAATATCTTTTTGACAACTCTTCATCTATTAAACTAACTCTTAAAATTGGAGTAAAATTAGAATTAATCAGATAGATTTGAGTATCATTTTCATCTATATCCTCATCTTTTTTGTTTCTATTTGAATTATTTAAAAACTCAACATTTTTTTTAGAAATATCAAGCACTATATATTTATCTTTTTTCTCATTTTTTAACTCTTTTATTTCAGAACTTACAAAAGTATATAGGTTCGCTTTATTTTTAGCTTCCTCCCTAATACCTCCAAAAATTGAAATAATAGAAAGAAGCAAAAATAAAAATATTTTTTTCTTCATATTTTCACCTCTAGGCTTATTATACATCTAAAAAAAAACCATGTAAACTACTGTTTACATGGCCTAATAATTAATGACCGCAGCTACATCCACATCCACCAGATGCTTGACCTTTCTCGTCAACAAATCTAGCGATTTGATCTAATCCTACGTAAGATTGTGTTCCACTACATTTTTCTACTACTAAACAAGGTACAGATCTGATTCCATACATTGCTGCTAACTCTTGGTTTTCCATTGCGTTTATAACTTCTACACCCTCTGTATCTGCTAATAACTCTTTTGCTGGTCCACAGTATTGACAAGTTGGTGTTGTAAATAACATCATTCTCATAATTTCATTCCTCCATTTATACCTATTCTGTATATAATCATATAATATAAAACTTTAGTTTAAAAGTCAAGAATTTTATTTTTCATATTCTAATAAAATAATCGGATCCTCTATATAAAATGCAGGGCATCTCCACTGAGGCAAATTTTCCAAAACATACCCTTTTTCTTTTGTAGCAATCAGTATTTTTTTCTCGGCTTTATTTATTGTTTCCATACTCAAAGTTATTCTTTTATATGGATGATTTGAACTTTCAGTTATAAGAGTTGGTTCCTCTACCTCTACGTCATCTAAGGTAAAAATAGATCCTGTATGACCATCTTCGCCAACTCCTAAATAAACTGCATCAAACTTTATATCACCTTTAAAATATTTTAATAATCTTTTTTCATAGTCTATCTTAGAGTCTAATGGAGTTTTCAAAATCTCTACTTTATGGATATTTTTTTCTGGAATTTCTATCTTATCTAAAAGATTCTTTTTCAACAGATTATAATTACTATGTTCACTATCTAAAGGAACAAACCTCTCATCTACTAAAAATATATTTATCTTATCCCAATCTATATCCTCTTTCGATAATTTTGTAAAAAAATCTTTTGGTGTTCTTCCTCCTGAAAAAGCAATATTGACAACATCTTTTCCATAAGTCGTTTCTTTAAATATATCTATAGCTTTTTTAAATAAATCCACTTTTTTCGAAACCTTTATCAACCTCATAAAACTCACCCCTTATTAAAATATTTTTACTCTATATATTTTTCTCTATAACTTTCTTGATAATTATATTTCGGAGTTCCTTTTTTATTTTTAGCACCAACTAATGAATAACTACCATCTTTATTTTGTATTCTTAATTTTACATTATCTTTTAAAATATCCTTTAAAAATTGTGTAACTTTTTTTCTATCATCTTTATTTTCCAATGGAAATATCGTTTCAACTCTTCCATCTAAATTTCTTCTCATGCAATCTGCACTTCCTAAATATAGCTCCTCATCTCCATTATTTTCAAAATAATATATTCTATCATGTTCTAAGAATCTTCCAACTAAACTATACACTTTTATATTTTCACTCAACCCTTCAACACCACTTCTTAAACAACAAGCTCCTCTAACGATTAAAACAATTTCAACCCCTGCTTTAGATGCATCATATAACTTCTCAATTATCCCTTGATCTGTCATACCATTTACTTTTATAGTTACTTTTCCTGATCCACCTTTTTTTACATTCTCTATCTCTCTATCTATAAGTTTATATAGATTTGCTCTTAAATGTGTTGGAGCAACGATCAACTTTTTCCAATCGTCAATTTTAGAAAATCCTGTAAGTTTATTAAATAGATGACTAGCATCCACACCCATCTCCTCATCTTTAGTGAAGAACGAGTAATCAACGTACAATTTTGCTGTAGAATCATTATAATTTCCTGTTCCTAAATGGATATATCTTTTTATTCCATCCTCTTCTTTTCTAATAACTAAAAGGCACTTTGCATGGGTCTTTAATCCACTCAACCCATATATAACATGACAACCTGCTTCTTCTAGCTCTCTGGCCCATTTAACATTTCTCTCCTCATCAAACCTTGCTTTTAACTCTACAAGCACAGTTACTTGCTTTCCATTTTCAGCAGCTTTTTTCAAATACTTAATTATTGGAGAGTCTCCACTTACTCTATAAAGAGTCTGTTTTATAGCTAAAACCTTAGGATCTTGAGCTGAAACTCTAACCATATCAATTACATGTTCAAAACTTTCAAAAGGATGCCTCAACAATACATTTTTTTTAGATAAAACTTTAAATATATTCTCTCCTGCTAGTTCTTTATAGTATCTCGGAACATTTCTAGTAAACCTTAGCTCATCAGCCCCACTTACATCTACAACTCCCCATAAAAAAGTTAAATCAAGTGGCCCCAATACAGGGTAAAAATTATCCTCTTCTAACTCAATCTGTTCTTTCAAAAACTCTAAACTTTTTTTAGAAACCCCATCAATGTATTCAACTCTAACAGGATTTCCCCACTTTCTATTCTTTACCTCTTTTTCAATTTCTGAAAGCAAATCTTCAGCACCATTATTATCATCTATTCCTAAATCTTCATCTCTAGTTATTCTAAAATATCCGATATCTATTATCTCATATCCATTAAAAAGTTTCTTCAGATTATTTTTTATAACTTCTTCTAATAAAATGAAATTATTTCCACCTGGTAACTTTATCAATCTATTTATTACTCTTGGTACTTCTACAATTGCAAAAGATATACCATCTTTCTCTTTAACATTCAAAATCAAGTTTATAGCCCCACTATTTAGATGTGGAAATGGCCTAAATGTATCAATAGCCATTGGTGTCAAAATTGGAAAAATCGTTTCATTATAATAGTTCTCTATAAATCTTAACTCTTTTCCAGCTAATTCATCATAATTTTTAATTGAAACTTTTCCTTCATTTTTTATTTTTTCCATTATAGAAACATAATAATTATACTGCTTACTTACAACATCTGTAACCTCTTTTTTTATCATTAGTAACTGCTCTTTTGGAAGAAATCCAGCCATATCTCTTAACTCTAAATTTGACTCCTCTTGAGCTTTTAACCCTGCTACCCTAACTTTAAAAAACTCATCAAAGTTCGAACTTACAATGGCTAAAAATTTCAATTTTTCTAAAAGTGGGTTTTCAGCACCTTCTGCTTCTGATAAAACTCTTTTATTGAACTCTATCCAGCTCAGCTCTCTATTGTAAAAATCTTTTCCAGTATAAACTACCATTACTCCCCAAACCTCCTATTTATTTTAAGCTCTATATCTAAATCAAACAAATATTTAAATAGTTTCGACTGTTTTTCAAAACTACTTTTCTCCATATAAAAATCTTCATCCGTATCCATCTCTATGAATAAAACATTTGATTCTAAATTAATCTTTTCATTATATAGCCTTTGCTTCTTTCCTCTATCTAAAGCTGTTGCAATCTTTATTATTGCTACTATCTTCAGCAATTTTATTAACTCTTCCCCTTTAAATTCATAGTTATAAAGTTCTTCTAGTTTTGCACTCGCAGTATGAGCTCTCACTATAAACGCTATTTTTTCAATAACCTCTTTATTTAATCCAAAAATTGTTGTATTTTCTAAAATATAAACCGAATGTTCACTATGATTTCTAAAAGCTATAGCCTTTCCAATATCATGAAGATAGGAAGCTACAACAAAATATCTATACTCCTCTTTTCCTAAAGAATGAAATTTTTTTAAACTATCTAAAAGCTTTAAACCTAAATCTTTGACAAATTCAGAGTGTGCTTTATCAAAATCAAATCTCTCTCCTAGTTCTACTACTGAATCTAAAGTTATTTTCCATAAAGTTTCATCAAAACTTTTTTTCAATTCTGGATAAAATTTTTCTAAAGCACAAATATCTTTTATATTAAAATCTAAAAACTTAATCTCTTTAATTTCAAAGTAATCACAGAAGCTTATTATTAAGCAAAGTGATATAACCATCAATTTGGCCATTGATAAAGTACATCCATATTTCAAAGCTATCTCGTTATATGAATGCTCTTGAATAAATTTTAATTTGTCTTTTAAATCAGATAGGGATACATCTTTAAGATCTTTTTTAGGAAATAGAATTTTTATTACCTTTTCTTCAAGTTCTCCTTCTAGAATCATTTTTTTTATAATTTTACGACCAATACCTCTTCTTACAAACTCTACATAACTCTCCATATAGTCGCATATAAAATCAAAAGCTTTTTTCGAGTTGATACCGTTCTCTTCTAAAATAGTGTATAACTTTTCAACTCCCAAATTAATATTTTCGTTTATCGAAAGTTCCCCTTTATAAAATAAATATACATTTGAACTAAATGATTTCATATTAAAAAATAATCGACTCTCTTTTTTTGAAAAAATATCTTTTTCAGAATATATAACTTTTTTTATAGAAAGATATGTTTTCTCACTTAAATCTATATTTTCTACTGGCAAATTCACTTTTAACTTTATTTGATCAACTAGCATTGGAAAATTATTTATATTTTTAAAAAAATCACTAAAAATAATTTTTTTCTCTAAAACACCATAATCTTTTGAAAGATTGTTCATTTTTTTTAAAATTTCACACATTTTTCTCATTTTTTCTAAAGATAACTCATTTTTTTCTCTCATCTCTTTAAATATATTTATATCCTCTGTTATCTTTTCTAAAACTCTATAGCCGTTCTCTTTTTTTTCATATATTCTCATCTCTATAAATGTTGAGTTAATCTCAATTACCGCATAAGTTAACATAACTTTCCCACCCTATTTCTTCAATTTAAACTTTAGCTTTTTATCAAATGTATTCACGAATTTTTTTTGAGAAATAAATAGATCAATGACTTTCAAGTCTTCCTCGTCTTTTTCTTTTATGTAAAATACTATTTCATCTTTGGTTATATCTACATCAAAGTTATGCTCATCTAATAACAAATCATCACTAAATATATTCGTTATATTCAATATTTTTGAAAGCATCATAAATTCATCAATCTCAGAGTCCTCAAAGATATCTTTATATTTCTCTAAACCTCTATATTTTTTATTTCCTCTAGCTACAATAATTGCTGCAGCAATTAATTCATTTTGTTCTACACCCTTTATCCCTAAGTTTAGTATCATATACGCAGAATGTAAAGGGTAGTTTACATAGTTTATACATTTCCCTATATCATATAGATAAGTAACAATTTTAATTATCTTTTCATTTATTGAATTAAATCTATACTCTTCATTTAATTTTTCAAATATTTTCTTAAAAATTTTATATTGCTTATCTTTTGCAAAAGGATTTACATTTAGTATTTCAATTATATCTTTAAATCCATCTTCAAAAGGATTTTCTACAACTTTTCCACACTCACTTAAACGTTCATAGAGAACTCCTTCTCTAATCCCATATCCACTTATTATAAGCTCTTTTAATTTAAAATATGTCAACACCTCTTCTACAGCTATAGCAGCTCCAATAAACATATCTGCTCTAGCTTTAGACAATCCTTGAACATCTTGTTTTTCTTTATAATCTAACTCTTTTAATTTATTAACTACCTCTTCTACACCTTTAACACTAACTTTATAATTATGTAGAAGTTCTAATGGGTAGTTATTCATATACAAATGTACTCCTCCAATATTTCTAACTGTTCCCCCAACTCCTATCAATGGTAAATTCTTCAAGTTATCTTTCCAATTCACTACCTCAAATTGCTCTCTTATAAAATCTCTTAAAGTCGCTTCATCTTTTTTCCCCAATTTATCTTTTAAATCAACTACCTCTGATAGAGTTACTGCTCCAAAATTCAAACTAACTCTTTCTAAAGCTTCTCTTTCTTTAAAATGAACTATCTCTAAACTTGATCCACCCAAGTCTATAACCACGCCTTCTTTTATATCCAATGTGTTTATAGCCCCTTCAAATGAAAAGTATGCTTCATCTTCACCTTTAAATACAATCACATCTATTCCTGTAGTTTTAAGTATCTCTTTCAATAGTCTTTCTCCATTAGTTGCAATTCTTAAGGCAGCTGTTCCAAAAGCCACTATCTCATCTACATTATTTTTTAAACAAACTTTTTTAAAGAGTTGTATAGTTTTTAAAGCTAGATTTATTTTTTCTGGTTTTAACTCTTTTTTCTCGTTGATTCCTTCACCTAGCCTAATTGTTTCCTTTATATCTTCGATAGGTATAAAAGCTTTATTCGGCGTTATCTCATAAATAACCATTCTTATCGAGTTCGATCCAATATCCATTACACAAATTCTTTTTCTTAAGTTCATCCTACCCCTCCGATATTTTTTTATTTTTAAGGATTTACTGCTCAATTATACATATTCCTTTCAAAATAAAATTCAGTCTCTTTATTTTGATTTTATAAAAGGAAATGTTATCAATTATATGTACTCTAACTATATGATAATATAAATTAAAGGAGGCGTCTATGACTTCAAATAATAATTCTACAGATCTTGTTAATATAAGAGATCTTTTACCTGAAGATATTCCTATTCTTCCACTTGTTATAAGACCTATTTTCCCAAATATTTTAACTCCAATTGCATTTACTGGAGAGGATTTTTTACAAGCTATTAAAGACGCTGAAGAACACTATAACGGCTTCATTGGACTTGTTTTTGTTAAAGATATAGACGACAACGATTATTTCAATTCTACACTTTATGACGTAGGAACTGTTGTAAAAATTAATAAAGTTACCTCTATATCACAAGATTCTGTGCAAGCTATTGTTTTTGGAGTAGAACGTTTTAAAAAGAAAAAAGTTGTTATTGGAAACTCTAGAATCTGCTGGAAGGTTAAGTATAATAAAGAATCTGCTGATTCTTCAGTCGAATTAAAAGCTTATATGTTAGCTATTATGACCTCTTTAAAAGAGATATTTGAAGTTAATCCTATTTTAAAAGAAGAGTTAAAACTTTTAGTTTCACAAGCTTCATATGATCACCCTAGTATTTTTATAGACTTTGTTTCATCTATGCTAAAAGCTGAGGCTAAAGACTTACAAGAACTTTTAGAAGAGTTTAATATTAATAATAGATCCCAAAGACTTTTAACGATGTTGAAAAAAGAGCTAGAGATTTCTCAACTTCAAGCTAAAATATCTAAGCAGATAGAGGACAAAGTTAGCAAGCAGCAAAAAGAATATTTTTTAAGAGAACAATTAAAACTTATCAAACAAGAACTAGGATTAGAAAAAGATGAAAAATCAGCTGTTGTTGATAAAATTGTTGATAAAATAAATCATATTCATCTTTCATCTGAAGCTGAAAAAATAGTAAACGAACAACTTGAAAAACTATCTATTTTAGATCAAGGTTCACCTGAGTATCATGTGGCTAGAACATATGTTGAATCTATTGTTGAGCTTCCTTGGGGAGTTTTTTCCAAAGATAGATTGGATATTAAAAAATCTAAAATGATTCTCGATAGAGATCATTATGGTTTAGAGGATATTAAAAATAGTATCCTAGAGTTTGTGAGTACTGTCATAAAAACTGGAAATGTAAATGGCTCTATTCTTTGCTTAGTTGGACCTCCGGGAGTTGGTAAAACATCTATTGGTAAATCTATAGCAGAATCATTAAATAGAAAATTCTATCGATTCTCTGTTGGTGGAATGGTTGATGAAGCTGAGATAAAAGGTCATAGAAGAACCTATATCGGTGCAATGCCTGGAAAAATTATTCAATCATTAAAACTCGTTCAGACTTCAAATCCTGTGATAATGATTGATGAAATTGATAAAATTGGAAATAGTTTTAGAGGAGATCCTGCTTCTGCTCTTTTAGAAGTTTTAGATCCTGAACAAAATAAAGACTTTTTAGATCATTATCTTGATATCAGATACGATCTCTCTAAAATTCTTTTTGTTACAACAGCTAATCAACTAGATACTATTCCTAGACCATTATTGGATAGAATGGAGATTATTCATCTCTCTGGTTATATTCTTGAAGAAAAACTTCAAATTGCACAAAAATATCTAATTCCTCAACAATTAAAGGCACACGCCCTAGATAATAAAGAGATTACAATCAGTAAAAATGCCTTAAAATTTATAATTGATAAATATGCTCGAGAAGCGGGTGTTAGGACTCTTGATAAATGTATTCGAAAAATAATGAGAAAAGTTAATCTCAAAATTGCTGAGGGAAATACTGATAAAGTTAGAATTAATGAAAATAATGTAGAATCATATTTGGGAGTACCAATATTTACAACTGAAGAATTATACCAAAAAGAAATCCCAGGAGTAACTCTTGGACTAGCTTGGACCTCTCTTGGCGGTGCCACTTTATATATAGAAGCCACAAGTATAAGTAATAAAGATAGTGGCCTTAAACTGACTGGGCAACTTGGCGATGTTATGAAAGAATCTGCAGAAATAGCATACTCTTATATTCGTTCTCTTTTATTTAAAGAGGAGAAATACTCTCCAGAAATAAAAGAATACTTCGACAAAAACAGAGTTCATTTACATGTCCCTGAAGGTGCGACTCCTAAGGATGGTCCTTCGGCTGGAATTACTATGGCTTTAGCTCTTTACTCTTTAGCTACTAATACACCTATAAAAAAAGGTCTTGCTATGACAGGAGAGTTAACTTTAACAGGAAAAGTTCTTCCTATCGGTGGCGTTAGAGAAAAAACTATTGCTGCTAGAAGAGTTGGTATTTTCGAACTTATTCTTCCTAAAGATAATAAAAAAGATTTCGACAGACTTCCAGATTTCTTAAAAACTGGAATAACTGTAAACTATGTAGATTATTTCACTGATGTCTTAAAATATGCCATAAAATAGATAAAATAAAAAAATAGAAGTGCAAACTTTGCACTTCTATTTTAATTTAATCTCTTTTATAATCTCCCCACTTAAATCTTTTATATAGAAAATATCATTTTCAAATAATCCATAGCTATTTTTATTTCCACCTTTCGGAAGTGTAATTGAACCTGGATTTAATATATATATTCCATTTTGATACTTAGCTACTGGTAAATGTGTATGTCCATATATAAGTACATCCCCTTCAGATATATTTGGAATTTTCTCCTCATTATATATATGTCCATGAGTTGCAAAAATTCTTTTTTTCTCTAAAAATAAAACAGTATAATCACTCATAATTGGATATTCTAATAGCATTTGATCCACTTCACTATCACAATTCCCCCTAACAGCAATTATCTTGCTTTTATATCTATTTAACATTTCTGAAACCTCTTTTGGATTATAATCCTGTGGAAGAGGATTTCTTGGTCCATGATATAATTCATCTCCTAAGATTAAAAGATAATCAGCTTTCTCTTTTTCATAAGCTTCTAATGCTTTATTAAGATAATAGCTTGATCCATGAATATCAGATATTACAAATATTTTCATACTTTAAATCACCTCTTATTTTTTTCTAATTATATATTAATTTCATTTAAAAAAAAAGGAATTTATTAATTTATTTTTAATAATATCCTAGAAAAGGGTTGCCTTTTGAATAGTAAAATGGTATACTTCTTGTCGAGTATACTTTAAATTTGTGTATTCATACTTAATATTTTTAAGGAGGTTATTATGGCTCATAGAATTAATGAAGATATCTGTATCGGATGTGGAACTTGCGAAGCAATCTGCCCAGTTAGTTGCATTTCTGAAGTTGATGGTGGAAAAAGAAGAATCGACGAGGACCAATGTATCGATTGTGGTGCTTGTGCAGGTGCTTGCCCTGTTGAGTGTATCGCTCCAGCTGAGTAATAATATTTAATGAGAGATCATAAATGATCTCTTTTTTATTTTTCAAATCCTACTCTGTATACCGAATCTACTTAATTTCTATACATTTTTGTATTTTTTTATTTTTATGGTATAATAGTAATAAAAAATGCTTGGAGGTCAACGTGGAAGACAAATTTTTAATTGAATCTTTAAATAGCCTACTTAAAGATGATCTTTTTAAAATTTTAGCTAAATTTAATATAAAAATCGCTAAAAGTACTGTAAAAGGGAAAATTATAGAAAAAATTGTTGAGGCTTATGAAAGTAATTCAAATACTTTTTTAGAAGTTTTTTCTAAAGATACATTAACTTACCTTTCTCAATTTAACACTGAAAATCATAAGGTAAGCGAAAAAGACTTCTTCGAATATGAAGAGTTTTTATTACCTTTACAAAGTTTTGGATTTATTTCTAAAACTGTTGTAAAAGAAAAAGATAATAACCACTATGTTATTTCAACTTGGTTTATTGAAACAATAAACTCTTTATCTGAAAAAGATGAAAATAAATCACTTATAGATTTCTATCAAGAGTTAGAGATGCTAATTTTAGGAATGATTAGATTCTATGGTGTTATTGATGAACATAAATTGTTAGATCTTTTAACTCCTACATTTAATGATATCACTCTTGAAAAAATACATACTTTTATTGATTCAAGATGGATTTTAAATGTATTTATCTCTAAATTAGAAGATTCTGGAAGCAAAACTATATATTTAATAGCTGATTCTGTATCTGAACCTGTAGATATTCTACATGAAACTATTAAGTATGAAGGATTAGAGTATAAAGTACTAAGTAATGATGAGTATAAAAACTACTGGAACTATTTCTACATCGAAAAAACTCAAGAAGTTGCCGATTTAATAGCTCTTTTAATGTCACATAAACTACAAGGTCCACAAATTGGTTTTGAAATTACAACTATTATTGACAGATTAAAAAATAATCTATCAGTTGAATCTATAGTTGAAGATATAAAAACTAGAATTACATTTGAAAACTCAAATGCTGAATCTATATTCTTAGCTCTAATAACTAAAATATCAAAATCATTACCTCTATGGATTTTAAAAGGTCACTCTTATACTGAAATATTTGGAGAAAATCAACCTCCTAGAACGGTTACTAAGATTGGAAGAAATGAAAACTGCCCTTGCGGATCAGGTAAAAAATACAAAAAATGTTGTGGAAAATAAAAAATAGGAGCTAGCTCCTATTTTTTTATTTAATTATATTTGGTTTAGTCAATTTCTATACCTTTATAGTATAGTATATTAAAGATTTTGTCAAGAAAATATTTTTATGCTTTAAAATAAAAAAAGGTTGGAAATTTCCAACCTTTTTAATTAATTAAAAACCTGGTAATAAAACTGAAGCTCCTGGTCCAATTGGTAATCCACTTAACATCCAAACTGCTAAGAATACTGACCATCCAATTAAGAACACTATTGAATAAGGAAGCATTACTGATATTAACGTTCCTAGTGAAGCTTTTTTATCGTATTTTTGCATGAATACAATTATCATTGCAAAATATGACATTAAAGGAGAAATTATATTTGTAGTTGAATCTCCTATTCTATAAGCTAATTGTGTAAATTCAGGTGAATATCCTATTCTCATTAACATTGGTACAAATACTGGTGCTAAAATAGCCCATTTAGCTGATGCTGATCCCATAAATAGGTTTAAGAATCCTACAATTATAATGAATCCTATTACTAGTGGAATTCCACCAATTCCTGCAGCTTCTAAGAAATCTGCACCTTTTACTGCTAATATTGTTCCTAAGTTTGTATACCCGAAGTATGCTATAAATTGAGCTGCGAAGAATACTAAGACAATATATCCTGCCATTCCTTGCATTGATTTCGTTAACATATCCATTACATCTGAATCACTTTTAATTGTTCCTATTGATTTTCCATAAGCTAATCCTGGAAGAGCAAAGAATAATACGATTACTGGAACTAATCCATTTCCTAAGAAGTTATGTCCTAATGCTAAATAAATTGGTACTAATAAAACTAGCATAACTACTGTTGCTAATCCTGCAGATCTTAATGCTTTTTTCTCTTCAGGTGTAACCTCTTGGAATTCATTTCCACCCTCACCAGTATATTTTCCTAATCTTGGTTCTACTATTTTATCATTTATTAACGTTCCTAAGAATGTAATTATAAATGTTGATGCCATCATAAAGTACCAGTTTGCTGTAGGTGCTACATAGTAAGTAGGATCAAGTATTCTTGCTGCCTCTGTTGAAATTCCTCCTAGAAGCGGATCTATAGTTCCTATTAGTAGATTTGCTGAGAATCCTCCTGAAACTCCAGCAAATGCTGCTGCCAATCCTGCTATTGGATGTCTTCCAAATGATATAAATATAAGTGCTGCTAATGGTGGTAATACAACATACCCCGCATCTGAAGCTACGTTTGACATTATCCCTAAAAATACAACCATTACTGTTACTAATTTTTTTGGTGTAGAAAGTGCTACTTTCTTTAAAATAGCTGCCATTAATCCCGATCTCTCAGCTATTCCTATACCTATTATTGCAACTAAAACTGTTCCTAAAGGTGCAAATCCAGTAAAGTTATTTACCATTGAAGTAAATATATAGTTTACTCCTTCTTTTGTCATTAAAGATTTAGTAGCAATTACCATCTCTTCTGTTTTCATTGTTTTTCTATTGATTCCAACGAAATCAACTGACCAACCTAAGGCTCCACCTATTCCTGAAATAATTACAACCATTACAGCTAATATTGCAAATAATGTTGCTGGATGTGGTAAGGCATTCCCTCCCTTTTCAATTATATTCAAGAATTTGTCTATAAAACTCTTGTTTTCAGTTCTTTTTAATTCAGCTTGCATAATCCCCTCCATATTGATAATTTATTTTCATTTTATATCAAAATGCTTAATAAACTTTCCAGTATTGTATAAAGAATATCATACTTTTGTCCAAATGAAAAAGATTAATTTTATATATCTTTTATAAATAAAATATATATTGTTCGTCAATTCGTGCTTTTTATGAACGATTTTTTATTTTTTTAAAAAAATTTATTTTATTTTTTTAAAAGTTTTATCTAAAGTTGTTAAAACTTCACATGAGTTTTTTCCAACTAAAATGTCATCTTCTATTCTAACTCCACCAAAATCTGGAACATAAATTCCAGGTTCTATTGTTATAATCATCCCTTCTTTTAATACCTTATTTTCAGCTTTAAAAGAGATTCCTGGGTACTCGTGTATTTGTAATCCAAATCCATGACCTAATCCATGACCAAAATTATCTCCATAGCCTTTTTGTTTTATAAAATCTCTTGCTATAGCATCTAATTCATGTACAGTAACTCCTTCTTTTACCGCTTTTATTGCTCTTTCATTTGCTTCTCTAACTATTTCATAAATTTCTAAGTGTTTTTCTGTTGGATTATCCCCTACATAGAAAGTTCTTGTTATATCTGAGGCATATCCCTTATAAAAACATCCATAATCTATTGTCAAAAAGCCTTCTTCTACTAATTTTTCACTAGCAACACCATGGGGTAAAGCCGATCTTTCATTAGATGCTACAATTATATCAAAAGAAGCTTTTGAAGCACCTAACTTTCTCATCTGATACTCTAACTCGGCTGCAATTTCTCTCTCTTTAACTCCAACTCTAATTTTAGACATACTTTCTTTCAACGCTTGCTCTGCAATTTTTACAGATTCTCTTATTATTTCTATCTCTTCTTCTGATTTAATCTCTCTCTCTTTTGTAAAAGTGTCATCTAAATATATAAATTCAACTTCAGGAAAATTACTTTGGAACAATTTAAATTGATCAAGTGTAACACTTTGATTTTCAATTGCTATTTTCTTTATTTTAAACTCTTCTAATAATTCTCCCACTTTTTTTAAAGCTGAGATATTTTCACAAATTAATTCAAAACCATTTTTTTCTACTTCACTCTTTCCTTGAGATACATATCTAAAATCTGTTATAAAAAATCTCTTATCTTTTATAGCTATCGCTACTCCTGTTGTTCCTGTAAAACCTGTAAAATATCTTACATTTAGTAGATTTGTTACTAAAATTGCCTCTACCCCTTTTTCATCCATTAATCTTTGTAACTTCATTTTTTAACCCCCTTAAAATATTATTTTTCCTCCAGCAATAACCAAATCATCACTATATATAACTAGATGCTGTCCTTTAGCATTTTGTGGATTCTCCTCTTCGTATTCTAAATATATCTTTTTATTCTCTTTAATTACTTTTCCATAAAAACCTAAACTAGAAAACCTGGGTTTTACGAATACTCTCATCTCTAAAAGAGTTTCTAATGGAATTTGAGTTTTAAAATCTGCTAGTTCAACTTTTTTTCTATATAACTCTACATAATCACCTAAAATTATCTCATTTTTTTCTGGAATAATATCTATGATAAAATATACTTTTGAAAATAGAACTCCCAATCCTCTTCTTTGACCAATTGTGTACAACTGATATCCTTGATGTTGTCCTAAAACATTCCCATTTTTATCAACATAATTTCCTGGCTCTATTTTATCACCTAAAGCTTTTTTTAAAAACTCTAAATATCCTTCTTTTGCAAAGCAAATACCCTGACTATCTTTTTTATCGTGAACTTTTACTCCATAATTTTTAGCTTTCTCTCTTACCAATGTCTTTTCATACTTTGCTAATGGAAACATCATTCTCTCTATTATTTCTGAATCTATTCTATATAGCATATAACCTTGATCTTTTCTTATATCTTTTGGTTTTTTAAATAAACTTTTTTCAAATCTATTATCCCTACTTACCTCACAATAGTGACCTGTACCTATGTAGTAAGCATCTTTTAAATTTGCAATTTCAATCAGCTTCTTCACTTTTATGATCTCATCACAAACGACACACGGAGACGGTGTCATTCCTTTTGAATATTCATCAATAAAATATTTTACAATTTTTTCATTGAATTCATCTACTATATCTAAAATAATATGCTCTATATCTAACTCTTTTGCTAAAGATATAGCATCCTTCAAATCCTGTGACTCTCTTTGCTCTTTGCTCACAACTAAAGTCACACCTATAACTTCAAAACCATCCTCTTTTAACATATATGCCGAAGTTGAAGAATCAACTCCACCACTCATTCCTAATACTATTCTTTTTTTATTCATATACTCCTCTATTTTTTTGCTATGTGAATTGAACCAATATTATATCTCTTTATTTCATTTCCTACAAATACCTCAAGAGTTCCATCTTCTAAAATATCTCCAGCAATTCCGCTTTCCTCTTTATCGAATGTAACAATATCAATTCTTCTTCCATACAGATAATTTACTTTATTTATTTTTTCCAGAATTTCTTTCCAACTTCCATTTTTAAACTCTTTAAAATTTTCAAAAAAATCTGAAACTATAGTCATTATAACTTCTTCTAGGTTATATTCTTTTCCTGTTTTTTCTCTTAATGACATACCTCTATCTTTAGCTTCTTCTAAATTTAAATTATTAACATTAAGTCCAATTCCAATTATATAGTGATCTTTTATTTTTTCAACCAAAATTCCACTTATTTTTTTCTCTTCTAAATATAAATCATTTGTCCATTTAAATTTATAATCTAAATCCTCTATTTTTTTTAAAGAATATAATAAAGAATACCCTACTAAAAGTGGAAGTTTCATATACTCATCTTCAGATATTTCGAAATCATGCTTTAAAGCAAAAGAAAATAGTGCTGCTCCTTCTGTTGAAACCCACTTATTTCCTCTTCTTCCTCTTCCAGCATTTTGAACTTTAGCTATTGCTAAATCTTTCTCTAATATATCATCTTTCTCTCTTAAAAATCTATTTGTTGAATCTATCTCATCAAATCTATATATTCTCATTCTTTCTCCTTAAAATAAAAAATTAGGCAGAACTCTGCCTAATTTTTTTAGTCGTTATATCCTTCTGGATTTTCTTTATGCCATTTCCATGCTGTTTCAATTATTGATTCTAACGAAGCATATTTAGGTTTCCATTTTAATTCGTTCATAGCTTTTTGAGAACTCGCAACTAATTTTGCCGGATCTCCAGCTCTTCTAGGAGATACCTCAGCTGGTATTTCATGCTTTGTAACTTTTCTAGCTACATCTATAACTTGTTTAACCGAGAATCCCTCTCCATTTCCTAAATTATAAATTGTACTATCTCCACCATTTTTTAATCTATCTAATGCTAAAATATGAGCATCAACCAAATCCATTACATGAACATAATCTCTAATACAAGTTCCGTCCTCTGTTGGATAGTCATCTCCATATATTCCTATTTTTTCTCTTTTTCCTAAAGCCACTTGTAAAATTATTGGAATTAGATGTGTTTCAGGACTATGGTCTTCTCCAATCTCTCCTGTTGGATATGCTCCAGCTACATTGAAGTATCTAAGAGCTGTATATTTTATTCCGTAAGCATAGTCATACCATTTTAATAGTTTTTCAACCATTAATTTACTTTCACCATATGGATTTGTTGGATTTGTCTCATCCGTTTCAAGAATTGGAATATTTTTTGGTTCTCCATATGTTGCCGCTGTAGAAGAGAAAACTATATTTTTTACTTCAAACTCTCTCATTATATTTAATAAATTCATAGTTCCAAGGACATTATTGTCAAAATATTTAGCAGGATTTGTCATACTTTCTCCAACTAATGAATCTGCAGCAAAATGTATAACTCCTTCTATTTTATTCTCTTTAAATACTCTTTTTAAAAATTCTATATCTCTTAAATCTCCTAATGCCAACTTTATATTCTCAGGTACTGCTTCTACATGCCCCGTTTGCATGTTATCTAAAACAACAACCTCTCTTTTTGCTTCTAATAAAGCTCTAACCGCATGACTTCCTATATATCCGGCTCCACCACAAACTAATATTGCCATCTTTCTCCTCCTATGGTTTTTCTTTATTATATTTTCTTTTTAATGTCCAGTCAATCCTTTTAAATCTGTTTCTATACAATCTTATTTAATTTATTAAAAAAAGATATATTTTGTAAAAATAGCTAGATTAAAATCTAGCTATTTTTATTATCTTATTTTATTTAAAATTCCCATTCCATATACAGGACCAGTATGAGATGCTATAGTTGCCCCAATCTCCATTCTAGCTCTATAATCTAACTTCTTAGTTTTTTCAGCTATACTTCTTAGTTGGTCTGCTGCTTCTAACTCATTACGAGTTCCTCCCCAACCAGTATACATTATAATAGAATTCTTTTCGTTTTTAATAAGTTTCTCCATATAAGATAAAGCTCCTCTTTCACCAAGTGCTTTAGCCTCGATACAAACTTCCCCGTTCTCTAATTTTAAAACAGGTTTTATTTTTAAGAATCCACCAATAACTGATGATGCTCTTCCTATTCTTCCACCTTTTTCTAGATAAGATAACTCTTTTACAACAAAGTAAACTTTCATTTTGCTCTTTGTTTCATCTATCCATTCAATAATTTCATCAAATGATTTTCCATCTTTTACCATTTTTGCTGCCTCAATAACGATATGAGCCAAAGCAAATGTTACAACTTTAGAATCTACTATAGCTATATCATCCTCTTTGTTTAACATACCTCTTGCTACTCTTGCAGCTTGTTGAGTTCCACTCAATTTACTCGAAATATGTATAGAGATAATCTTTTTATATCCTCTCTCTAACAATTTCTCATATAACTCTTTGAACTCTGCTGGTGATGGTTGAGATGTTTTTGGAACAACTCCCTCTTTTAACAATTGTTTCCAGAACTCACCTTTAGACATATCTACACCATCTCTGTAATATGTATCTCCAGCCAATTTGATTTTTAACGGTATAATATCAACATCTAAGCCTTTTATCATTTCTGGAGTTAAATCAGACGTAGAATCTGTTACAATTGCTATTTCAGGCAACTCAGGGTTTCTATTAGTTATATATATATAGTATGGGTAATTTTCTTGCCCTATTACTAAATCTGAATATCTAACTGTCGACTTAATTCCTTTTAAAACTTTATTAGCTTCCTCTGTTGAACCTTTTCCTATACACGCGAATATATTTAAAGTTTCGCTATTTACACACATCTTATAAACAGTTTCTATTAAAGTTTCTAAAGTTGCACCTTTAGCTTTTATTTTTCCATTTACTAAAGCTATATAATCACCTTGAGATATGATCAACTCATCAACTTTCGTATCTCTTACTGCTTGAGTTATCTCTATTGATGTATTAAATGGAAGTTGTTTTAGAATTTCATCCATTCCAAACTCTTTATTTTTTACAACATACTCACCCTCTAGCATAGTTTTAGTTTCTAAAACCATTACCTCTTTTGAAGCTCTTTCTGCAGCAATTTTTGCTGATGATATAATATTTTTGTTATTTGGTAAAATAACTATTTTATCAGCTTTTATTTTATTGATTCCCTCTTCTATATCAGCAACACTTGGATTTTGTGTTTGTCCACCTATTAAAACAGCTGTTGCTCCATTATCTAAGAATAAGTTTCCTAACTCCATGTTATCAACAATAGCAAAATAAGCTATCGGTTTGCTATTTTCATTCTGAACTAAAACTTTTCCTTTTTTATCAACTTTATAATGCTCAGCATCAGCTAATAGCATATTTTTATGTTGAATTTCCATATTATCAATTTTTATATTTGATAAATTTCCTAATTTTCCAGCTATTTCTAAAACTAGCCCTGGATTATTTGTATGGATATGAGTTTTTGTTTTCTTTGATGTCTGTGCACAAACCATTGAATCTCCATGATTTACAATTTTTGATTTATAATCATCTAAATCAAAATCTCCAGATTCTATAACAAACTCTGTACAATACTTAAATTTAATATCTTCAAAAACATGAGTTCCTGAATGTTCCATAATATCTTTTCTTTTAGCTTGAGATTGAACTATTCTCTCTAAATCATGTAACATATCTGGATCTGTAACAGATTTTTCAAATCCTTCTAAGATATAGAATATTCCTTGCCCTCCTGCATCTACAACTCCAGCTTCTTTTAACTTAGGTAATTGATTTGGAGTTTCTTGTACCGCTTCTTGAGCAGCTTCTTTTAAATATACTAAGAACGGAATAAAATCATCTGAAGGTCCTGTATACTTTTCAGCCTCTTCTGCAACCCTTCTTATTACAGTTAACATCGTTCCTTCAACAGGTTCACTTACTGCTTTATATGCCTTTTCTTTAGCAATTCTAAAAGCAATCTTAACATCTTCTACTCCAACTTCCTCTTTGGTTCTAACACCATCTAAGAATCCTTGAATTATTTGTGATAAAATTGTTCCTGAGTTTCCTCTAGCTCCTAAAAGAATAGCTTCTGATACAATATCTGCTAACTCTTCCATATCCGGTTCATGGTTTAATTTTATTAACTCATTCTCCACCGCTTGCAATGTCATTGACATATTTGTTCCTGTATCTCCATCTGGAACAGGATACACATTTAAATCATTTAGAACATCTGAATATTTTGATAACCATCTACTTGCTGCAATTAACAATTTTGTTAATCTTGTAGAATTCAATACCTTAACTTCTATATTCATTATTTTCCTCCATTATTAGAATGTAGGTGGATTTACCACCCAAAGAGCTCTTGCTCTTTTATCTGTATTATTTTTAAATCTATGCTTTTGACTAGATTTAAAGTAGAAGCTATCTCCTTCGTGTAAGTTGTGTACAGCTTCCTCTATATATATATCAATACTCCCTTCAAGAACAAATATAAACTCCTCTCCAGGATGTGTATAATAGCTTCTTCCGCTTTCTCCTCCTGGCCCAATCTCATATAAAATTGGCTCCATGCTCTTCTCTATATTTGATGATGTTAAAAGTGATAATGTTGTATTCGAATCCACACTCTCTACAAATTTTCTCTCTTTTGCTCTAATTAAATCAGAATTTTTCTTTACCTCTTCATCTTCAATTAGATAACTAACTCTTACGTCTAATGAGTTTGCTATTTTCTTCAAATTTTCAATTGAAGGAGATGCTTTTCCTTGTTCTATTTGTGATAAAAAGCTAGCTGATAAATCGACCATTGTTGCCAACTCTCTTAATGATAATGATTTTTCATTTCTGCTCTTTTTTATTCTCTCTCCTATACTCACTTTCTATTCATCCTCCTCTAACATTTTATATAGTTCAAATAGACTATGGAGAACTGTTTTTCTTCTTATTCTCTCTCTATCCCCCGTGAAATTAAATCTAAAACTTGTTATCTTATCTTTCACTCTAACTCCTACATAAACAAGACCAACAGGTTTTTCTTCCGTTCCCCCATTTGGACCAGCAACTCCTGTTGTTGATATTCCAACATTTGTTTCTAATCCATAAACCATTGCTTCTGCTACTTCTTTACTTACAGCTCCATATCTCTTTATTATATTTTTATCAATATTTAAACGCTTCGCTTTTGATTCGTTACTATACGTTATCAATCCCTCTGTGAAAAATTGTGATATTCCTGATACACCGACAATTGTAGATGCTAACATTCCTCCAGTACATGATTCTGCAACTGATATCGTATAATTTTTATTTTTTAAAAACTCAAATACTTTCTCTTCTATTTTTTCATCATCTTCAGTTATAATATATTTTCCTATACTATTATATATCTTTTCCTTAATTTTTTCCACTGTGTTTTTATAGCTCTCTAATGTTTGCATTCTCACTATTATACCATAATCTTTTACTAAAAACTCATACTCTATATTTGGATCTATAAAAAACTCTTTTATTTTCTCTTCTAATATAGATTCTGGAATTCCTGATACTATTATATCCTTTATATATATTGGGTCTATACTCTCACAATAGTTATTTGTATAATATTTCAAAAACTTAGGAAACATATTATAAAGTTCTTTAGGAACTCCTGGAAAAGCTGCAATCCCATCAATAAAAAATGCTGGTGCCATTCCCACATCATTTTTTATTGAAACTGCTCCTTCAGGTTTTTCAACTTCTTTATAGTTCTTTTTTAAGAATTCGATATTTAATTTTTTAAATTTCTGTTTTATCTCTATTAATTCCTCTTCATCAACTAACATCTTTTTATTTAAAAATTTACTGATTGCTTCTTTTGTTAAATCGTCATCTGTTGCACCTAGACCACCAGATAAAATAACTAAATCACTCTTTTCTTTAGCAAATTTAATCGCTTCAAGAATTTTTTCCAAAGAATCCCCTACAGTTAATTTAAAATCTATTTTTATTCCTACTTTATTTAATTCGTTAGCCATAAAAATACTATTCGTATCCAATGTAGCTCCATTTAATAACTCTGTACCCACCATAAGTAAAACACATCTCATTTTTATCTACCTCTTAGAAAAATATAGTCCAAATACAAACCATTAAAAAGTTTCCAATTACCCCTGCTAAGAAATCATCTAAAACAACACCTACTCCATTTCCAAAGAACTGTGATTTATAAATAGGTCCAATTTTTGTTATATCAAAAAATCTAAATATTACAAATCCTAATACTATAGCTACTATTGTTTCAAAAATTCCAACTGGATTTATTAAAAATAACGTTGTTAAAAAACCTAATACCTCATCTATTACTACTTTTTGTGGATCTTTTTCTTTGAATATATCTCTTTCTGCAATATCACAAACATAAACTGATATCGCGAAAAACGTCATTAAAAACATAAAGTAAAATGAGTTATATATCATATTGTTTGGAAATATTCTTTTTAATAAAACTAAACCAATATATATAGGAATTCCACCCAAAGTTCCAAATGTTCCTGGGGCTACAGGCATATCTCCCAAACCGAATACTGTTGCTAAGTTTCTAACTAACTTTATATTCACTTAAAACACTCCTTTTTCATAATTGTAAGGTCTATACTCTCCGTTACCATCTAATATATCCTTTATTTCACTCTCTGTTTCTGTTGTAAACTCTAAAACTAACTCCGAAATTCCAATACTTTCTAAATACTCTTTATCTTCTAATATATTAAGTGGATGCTCTAAATATATTTCACTATTTCCAATATCATTTTGAATAACTGTGAATCTATCCCCTTGTTCATTTTCAATAATTTTTTGATTTTCTGTAGCTATTGATAACTCTGTATACATAGCTCTAGGTCTTCCGTAAGCTAAAATAGCTTTTTTAACTGTCGTTTCTCCAATCTCTTCTAATCTTCTATAGCTAACCTCTGGAGAAACTATTATCGTATCTACATTTGTTAACGTTGAAAAATGATCAAACGCATAACGATTAGATATATTTAAATTCCATCCTAAAGTTATTTCTGAATTTTTATTTTCCAATGCTTGATATAGATTAGTTGCCAATTTATTATATAAATCAACTTTAGTTAGAATCCCCTCTCTCGCTACGTCATAACCTTTATTATAAATTTTTGTTACTCCTAAGTTTTCTAAAACGCTCTTTTGACTATCGTTTGAAACAATAGCTGATATTATCGCCTTTTTTTCTTTTGATTCAAGTCTTGAAAGTTTTATAATCTCTTCAGAAACTTCTCTTCTATAACTTAGAATTAATTTTTCTAAAAGTTCTTTTACAACATCTCTTTTCAGCTGTTTTATAACAGATATTGGTAAGAATATATTTTCATCAATCTCTATATTTTTTACAATCCCTTTAAATGTCGTATCACCAATTTCCAGAATCTTTTCTTCTATAACCTCTTTTGAAGTACCTTTATTTTTAGCTAGTTCAATAGAAGTATCTGAAGATAATTCAGCAGTTATTAATTCTAATCTATTATTTAAAGTCGAAACTTTTATTTTAGGAACATCTCCAAGTTTAGCTGTAAATTGGAACTCTATTAAATGTTTTTTATCTGTTGTTTTTAATTTTTGTTCTATTAAATCACTCACTTCTTTTGAGTAATTTCTATAAACATACTTAGTTCCAACTGGTAAATCTCTCAATACTACCGTTTCTCCAGGATTAGCATCCTTTCTTCCTCTTTCGAATTTAGTATCAATTTTATTTATATAAGTTCCACCGATTTTTTCGTAATCTTTAGATAAAAATGTAACTCCATCACCTAAAATTATTCTCTCTTTTAATTTCAAGTGATTTTCTTTTAACTCACCTAAATTTTTACCTAAATGGCTTGCAAACTCTCTATTCATTATTTCAGGTCTATTTTTATAAAAATACCCTGTGCTGTATCCTCTATTAAATATTTGTGAACTTTTTTCCTCTACATTTTTTCCCTCTATTAGCTCTTTATAATAGCTAACTGTTTGGAATACATAGTTAGGTTCTTTCATTCTTCCTTCTAACTTAATACTATCAATACCTATCTCTTTTAACTTTTGAATCTCTTCAAATCCATATAATTGATCTTTTGGACTTAATAAATATCCTTCTTCCTCTCCATTAGAAGAATATTTTTTTCTGCAAGGTTGAGCGCACATACCTCTGTTTCCACTACGTCCACCTATAAAGCTGCTCATATAACAATTACCAGAATATGATATACAAAGTGCTCCAGAAACAAATATCTCTAGTTCAATTTCACTCTTTTCTCTTATCTCTTTAATCTCCTCAAATGATAACTCTCTTGGTAGAACAACTCTTTCAAATCCTATAGATTTCAAGTAGTTTGCCTCAATATGATTTGCTACCGTCATTTGAGTACTTCCGTGCAATTCAAGTCCTGGATAGTTTTCCTTTATAAATTTTGCTAATCCAAAATCCTGAACAATTACAGCGTCTAATCCGTGTTTGTAAAGTTCTCTCAAATTAATTGAAATTGCTTCAATTTCTACATCCATCATTATCGTGTTCAAAGTTAAAAATACTTTAACACCTCTTTCATGAGCATAATCTAAAGCTTCTTTATACTCTTCTAAAGTTAGATTTACAGCATTTCTTCTAGCTCCAAATCCTTTTAATCCCATATAAATCTCATCAGCACCTGCTTTTATAGCAGCATAAAATCTTTCAATACTTCCTGCTGGAGCAACTATTTTCATATCTTTCCTCTCTCTATACTCTCTATTATTTTTTCTACTTTAATTTTTAATTCTTCTAAAGTTCCATTATTTTCTATAATAATATCAGCTTTTAAATTTCTTTCCTCTCTTGAAATTTGTTTTAAGATAATCTTTTCTATGAGCTCATCATCTATTCCATCTCTTTTTTTTATTCTTTGAATCTGTAATTTTTTCTCTATATCCACAACGATAACCTTATTGCAATACTTATCTAAATTAACCTCAAACAATAACGGTACATCAAAAATTACTATCTCATTACTTTCGAAAAATTTTAAAAATAACTCCTCATAAATTTTTAAAACTTTTGGATGAACAATTGAGTTTAAAATTTCTAATTTATCAGAGCTATTAAAAACTATCTTTTTTAATAAATCTCTATTTATAGAATTGTCTTTTAAATTTATAAACTCTTTTCCTAATTTTTCTTTAATTTCCTCTTTTACTAAATCACTTTCTAAGATATTTTTAGCTATCAAATCTGCATCAAAAATCTTTAATCCCATAGATGAAAATATCTTGCTAACTGTCGATTTACCACTACCTATACCACCAGTTAATCCCAATATCATTATTATCTCCTTAAAATCGAATATATTATATTTTAACATATTTTCTGACTTTTTTTGTAAAAAAAAAGAGTGAAATTAAAATTTCACTCTTGGTTTTATATTTAATTAAGCTGCAGTTACTTCTTTAGCTATTGGACCTTTATTTCCTTCTTCTACAACGAATGAAACATTTTGTCCCTCTTCTAAAGTTCTAAACCCTTCCCCAATAATTCCAGTAAAGTGTACGAAATAATCTTTCCCCTCTTCACATGTTACAAAACCAAATCCTTTTTCTTTGTTGAACCATTTTACTGTTCCTTTTAACATTTTAACCTCCGAATAATAAAAAAAGTATAGTAAGTCCCCCTAGGCACTTTATGGATATATTATACATTAAAGAGTTCTTATTTGCAATACATTTTGTTTGTTTTTTGAAGAAATAAATACTTTTTAAGCTCTTATTTAAAATTTAGGACATTTTTTTTGTTTTGTTTAATATTGTAGGATTTTAATAAAAAAAAAGAGAACTACAATGTAGTTCTCTTTTAAAACGAATTAGAATTATACTAATTCGATTATAGCCATCTCAGCAGAATCTCCCTTTCTTACAGAAGTTCTGATGATTCTTGTGTATCCACCGTTTCTCTCAGCATACTTTGGAGCTAAATCGTTAAATAACTTAGCTACAGCCTCTTCGCTTCTTAAGAAAGCGAAAGCTTGTCTTCTGTGTGCAAGAGTTCCTTTTTTACCAAGAGTTACCATTCTCTCAGCAAACTTTCTAAGTTCTTTTGCTCTAGTAACAGTAGTTTCTATTCTATCTGATAAAATTAGAGATATTGTTAAGTTCATTAACATAGCTTTTCTATGATCAGCTCTTCTCCCTAACTTTCTATATGATTTATTGTGGTTCATTAGTCAGTTAGCCTCCTTATCTAATTATTCTACAGATCCATTTCCATTTAGATCGAACCCAAGTTCTTTCATTTTTTCAAGGATCTCATCTAGTGATTTTCTTCCTAGATTTTTTATTTTTAGAAGTTCGTTCATTGTCATTTTAGCCAATTGTCCTACTTCTTCTATTCCAGCTTTCTTTAAACAGTTAAATGATCTAACTGTTAAATCTAGCTCTTCTATTCTTGTATTCATTACATCATCATTTTTGTTTGTTGATGTAGGTGTTTCCTCTTCTTCCTCAAGATCTACTCTTAAGTGGTCCATTCTATTTCCTAAGTCTAGGAATGGGTCTAAATGATACTTCAGAAGTTCAATAGCGTAAGAGATTGCATCTCTTATTTCTACACTTCCATCAGTTTCGATATCTAAAGTTAACTTGTCGAAATCAGTCATTCTTCCAACCATTGTATCCTGAACTGAGTAAGAAACTTTTTTGATTGGTGTATATATAGCATCAACTGCTATAAAATCTACAGCCCAATCTTTTTTCTCTATCTCTTCAGCAACAACAAATCCTTCACCAGTATCAACTATAAACTCCATATCGATCTCTCTATCTGTAGTTAATGTACAGATGATTTGATCAGGATTTACAATTTCTAGTCCAATATCTGGTATTATATCAGCAGCTGTAACAGTCTTAGGTCCCTTTGCAGAAAGAGTCATTTTTCTTTCTCCAGCAGTTTCTGCCTTTATTACTACCTCTTTAACATTTAGCATTATTTCAGTAACGGCCTCTTTAACACCTTCCATAACTGAAAACTCGCTTAGTACTCCATCAATTCTAACTCCTTTAATGGCAGCACCTGGTATAGATGATAGTAAAACTCTTCTCAAAGCATTACCAATTGTATGTCCATATCCTCTATATAAAGGTTCTATAACATATTGACCTGAAAAGTCACTTGTTTTTAATTCGGTAATGTTAATACCCTTAGCATGTTTTTCTATTTTTAACATTTAATCAACTCCTGTCAAAGGATTTATTATCTTGAATAGAACTCAACTATTAAAGCTTCGTTTAGATCGAAATCTAAGTCGTCTTTAGTTGGGTTCTGAAGAACTTTTCCTGCGAAGTTAGCTTTATCTAACTCTAACCATGCTGGAACTGCTTTCTCTTCTATTGCAGTTTTGATTAACTCAATGTTCTTTGAGTTCTCAATTACTGATACTACGTCCCCTGCTTTTACTCTGTAAGATGCAATGTTAACTCTTCTTCCGTTAACAGCAACGTGTCCATGAGACACAACTTGTCTAGCTTGTCTTCTAGTTTTAGCGAACCCTAGTCTGTAAACTACGTTCTCTAATCTTCTCTCTAAGTATTGGATTAAAGTTAAACCAGTAACTCCATCCTTTCTTGAAGCCTCATCATATAATTTTCTGAATTGCTTCTCCATTACATTGTATATAAATTTAGCTTTTTGCTTTTCGTTTAACTGAATTGCATACTCTGTAGGCTTTTTGTTTGCATTTGGTCTTGGTCCTCTGTTAGAAGATTTGTTTACTCCTAAGATAACTGGATCAATTCCAAGAGCTCTACATTTCTTTAAAACAGGTTGTCTATTTCTTGCCATCTCTTTATTGTTCCTCCTTACACTTTAATAAATTACTACGATAATGAGCTTAAAAAGTGTTATTACACTCTTCTTCTTTTTGGTGGTCTACATCCGTTGTGTGGAACTGGAGTTACATCAGTTATTTTTGTAACTTCTAATCCTGCTGCTTGTAGAGATCTGATACATGCTTCTCTACCTGATCCAGGTCCTTTCACTTTTACTTCAACCTTCTTCATTCCGTTTTCCATTGCGATTTGAGCTGCTTGCTCTGCTGCGATTTGAGCCGCGAATGGAGTTCCTTTTTTAGTTCCTTTGAAACCAGAAGTTCCTCCTGATTTCCAACTTACTACTTTACCATCCACATCAGTAATTGCTACTATTGTGTTGTTGAAAGTTGAGTGTATATGAGCTACTCCGTTAGGAATATTTTTCAATTTCTTTTTGATTTTAGCTACTTTTTTCTTAGCCATTTTTTAAGCTACCTCCTTACGATAAAATTCCGTTTTTAACTATACTATAATTAGCTTAAAACTATCTCTTTATAGGTTTTTTAGGACCTTTTCTAGTTCTTGCATTTGTTTTTGACTTTTGTCCTCTTACTGGTAAGTTCATCTTGTGTCTTGAACCTCTGTAACATCTGATGTCCATAAGTCTCTTTATTGCAAGTCTGATCTCTTTTCTAAGATCTCCCTCTACCTTGATAGTTTCAACAATGGCTCTGATTTTGTTTAACTCTTCTTCAGTTAAATCCTTTACTCTAGTGTCAAAGTTTACTCCTGCTTCTGTTAATACTTTTTGTGAAGTTGGTTTTCCAATTCCGTAAACATAAGTTAAAGCAATCTCTATTCTTTTGTTTCTAGGAATATCTACTCCTGCGATTCTAGCCAAAATTCTTCCTCCTCTTCCGAAAATTTTATATATCCGTCAGTATATAAACTGACTAAGACTTTCTTCGGTATGCCTCTTTCGAGTACTAGCTCTACAGCCTAACATACCTTTACAGTACTTCCCATGTCAGTACTAGTTTGCAAAACTTTTCAAGTTATCCTTGTACTTGTTTGTGCTTAGGGTTTTCACAGATAACTCTGATTTTCCCGTGTCTCTTGATAACTTTACATTTGTCACAAATAGGCTTAATTGATACTCTTACTTTCACTTAATTACCTCCTCTCGTGATCATAACTTTACTTTTTTCTGTATACTATTCTTCCCCTAGATAAATCATATGGAGAAATTTGTACCGTTACTTTGTCTCCTGGTAAAATTTTAATGTAGTTCATTCTCATTTTTCCAGAAATGTGCCCTAAAATTGTGTGTCCATTCTCTAATTCTACTTTAAACATCGCATTTGGAAGGGCCTCTAATATAGTTCCTTCTAATTCGATAACATCCTTTTTCGACATACTACCTCCTATCGAACAGAAATTCATATTATTTTAACATTTATTTTACAAAAAGTCTAGCTAATTTTTAACTATTTTTTGATGTATTTACTAGTCTAATTCCGTTAAAATAACTGGCTTCCCATCTATTACGGCAACAGTGTGCTCGAAGTGCGCCGAACGCTTTCCATCTCTTGTCACTACTGTCCACCCATCATCGATTATATTCACTTTGTAGGTACCAATATTTACCATCGGTTCTATAGCTAAAACCATTCCTTCCTCGATTTTTAAACCTCTACCTTTTCTTCCGTAGTTTGGTATACAAGGATCTTCATGCATAGCTTTACCCACTCCATGCCCAGCAAAATCTTTTACTACAGTAAATCCATTTGCTTCAACATATTTTTGGATTGCATTTCCTACATCTCCTAATCTGTTTCCTGCAAATACCTGCTCTATTCCAATTCTTCTTGCTTCTTTTGTAACATCGATTAATTTTTGTGACTCGTCATCAATCTTTCCTACAGGGAATGTAATTGCTGAATCTCCATAGAAACCATCCATTCTAGCCACTACATCAACACTTATAATATCCCCTTCTTGAAGAATTCTACTTTCTTTTGGAATCCCATGAACTACTTCTTCGTTTACAGAGATACAAGATCCTGCAGGATAAGGATTTATTGGTCCACCAACTCCTACAGTTGCTAGTTCTGCTCCATTCTCGATTAGATAGTTTTCAATAATTTTATTTAATTCATATGTTGAAATACCCGGTTTTATAAACTGAGGTAAATACTCTGAATATAATTTAGCAATTAATTGACATGGTTTTTTGATTTTTTCAATCTCTTCTCTAGTTTTTATTATAACCATATTCTTCCTTTCTAGATATCTAAAAATTATCCTAAAATATTAAAGATTTCCTTTGCAATTTCATTGATCTCTTTAGTTCCATCTAATTCAACCATTACTCCTCTTTCAGTATAGAAGTTAAATAATGGTGCTGTTTGCTCGTGATAAGCTGATAATCTGTTTTCTACAGTCTCTTTGTTATCATCTTTTCTTACTATTAAATCTGCTCCACAGTAATCACATTTATCCTCTACTTTTGGAGGGTTATTTACAACATGGAAAGATGCTCCACAGCTTGGACAAACTTTTCTTCCTACAACTCTTCCAACGATTAATTCGTCTGGAACATTTAAAGAAATAACTTTGTCTAAGTTCATGTTAAGATCTTTTAAAAGTACCTCTAAAGCTTCTGCTTGAGCTAAAGTTCTTGGGAACCCATCTAAGATAAATCCTTTTTTACAATCTTCTTGAGATAATCTATCCTTTATTATTCCTATTATTGTTGAATCTGGAACTAATTTACCTTCATCCATAAATTTTTTAGCTTCCATTCCCATTTCAGTTCCTTCTGATATCGCTGCTCTTAGCATATCTCCAGTTGAAATTTGAGGAATTCCATACTTATCAATTATAAATTTTGCTTGAGTTCCTTTTCCTGCACCAGGTGCTCCAAATAACATTATGTTCATTTAGTTTCATCTCCTTTATTTTAAATAAAAAGGGCACGACTTATGCCGTGCCTAGATTTTATAAAAATCCTTTATACTCTTTCATGATAAGATGAGCATCTATCTGTTGTACTGTATCTAGTGCAACCCCTACTACTATTATAATCCCTGTTCCACCAAAGAATACTGGTAGTCCAAAAGCCTTAAATAGGACCATTGGTGCAATTGCGATTAAAGCTAAGAAAATAGCTCCACCCCAAGTTATTCTAGTTACAACTCCTTCAAGATAATCAGCTGTATCTGCTCCAGGTCTAATACTTGGAATCGTACCTCCACCTTGCTTTAAATTTTCTGCAACCTTTTCAGGATCGAAAACTATAGAAGTGTAGAAGAACGAGAAGAATATAATTACAGCAGCAAATAGTATTAAATATACAGGATGCTGGTCACTAAATATTCTAGCAAGTACTACTTTTCCAGAAAACTCTCCTGGAAGAACGTTTACTACTAAAGAAGGTATCATCATAACCACTGAAGCAAATATTACAGGCATAACACCTGAACTATTTAATTTCAATGGGATATATGAGTTCTGACCCATTCCATTATTTCCAGCAAATCCTCTTCCTACATAGTGAACTGGTATTTTTCTTTGTCCTAATTGGAAAACAACAATTCCTGCAATCGTTAAAACTGCAGCAACCCCCACTAATAACAAAACAGGAATAAGAAACTTACTCCCTCTCATATCTTGTATAGTTTGAATAACAGCTCCTGGGGCTCCCGAAATAACATTTAAAAAGATTAGTAGCGAAACTCCATTACCTATCCCTTTGATAGATATTTGTTCCCCTACCCACATTAAAAATATTGTTCCTGCCGTTAAAGTTGTTATCGTTGATAAGAAAAATGTAAACCCTGGTGTTGTTACTAATCCTACTGATTGTAACCAAGTGCATACTCCAATTCCTTGGACTATAGCTATTACAATTGTCAGATATCTTGTCCATTGAGTAATCTTGTTTCTTCCTGATTCTCCCTCTTTTTGAATCTCTTCAATTTTAGGAATAATTACAGCAAGTAAGCTAAATACAATTGATGAATTGATATATGGTACAATTCCCAATGCAAATATAGATACTCTTTGGAATGCCCCACCTGAGAACATATTAATATATCCTAGTAAATCACTCTGCGCAGTCATTTGAGCCAAACGATCAATGTCCACACCAGGAGCAGGGATATATGTCCCTACCCTAGCTACTAGGAACATTAATAAGGTGAAGATGATTCTCTCTCTCAGTTCCGGAATTTTAAATATACCTCTAAGCTTCGTTTCAAACTTTTCAATTAAACCCAAAATTCTTCACCTCACATTGAAATAACTAGTTCTTATTACTTGTTATTTTTTGCTACATCAGCAAAAGTTTTTACTTCTATAATTTCTACAGATCCACCTTTTGCTTCGATAGCTGCTTTTGCAGAAGCAGAAACTTTATGAGCTTTTACAGAAACTTTCTTTTCTAGCTCTCCGTTTCCTAAAACTTTGATTCCTGCAAGAGTTTTCTTGATAATTCCAGCTGCTACTAATAGCTCAGGAGTTACTTCAGTTCCCTCTTCGAATCTATTTAAATCACATAAGTTTATTACTGCATAATCTTTTCTGAATATAGCGTTAGAGAATCCTCTCTTTGGAGTTCTTCTATATAAAGGCATTTGTCCACCCTCGAAGTAAGGTTTTACCCCTCCTCCAGCTCTAGAGTTTTGACCATTGCTTCCTTTTCCAGCAGTTTTTCCTAAACCTGAAGACTCTCCTCTTCCGATTCTTTTTCTAGCTTTTCTTGGTACAGAAGGCTTTAATTCATTTAATTTCATTGATTATTGCACCTCCTCTACTTTTATTAGGTAAGAAATTAGAGCGATTTTCCCCATTAATTCTGGAGTCACGTTATGCTCTCTAACATCATTCATCTTCTTAAGCCCTAGCGACTTTGCAGTAGCTATATGGTTAGGCTTTCTTCCGATTATGCTTTTTACAAGCTCTATTCTAAGCTTTGCCATCTTTTTTTACCTCCTAGCTTAAGATTTCCTTTACTTCTTTTCCTCTTAAAGCTGCAACTTCTTCAGCAGTTCTTAATGCTGCTAATCCTTCGATTGTAGCTCTTGCAACGTTGTGCTTGTTTCTTGATCCTTTTATTTTTGTAAGGATGTTGTGTACTCCTGCTAACTCAAGAATCTCTCTACAAGATGATCCTGCGATAACTCCAGTACCTTCATAAGCTGGTGCCATCCAAATTGATGTTGCTCCCCACTTACCAACGATTTCATGAGGAATAGTAGTTCCTTTTAACGAAACCTTTACCATGTTTTTCTTAGCAGCAGCGATTGCTTTTCTGATTGCATCAGGTACACCATTCGCTTTTCCTAATCCCATTCCTACGTTTCCTTCAGCGTCTCCTACAGCAGCTAAAACTGAGAAAGATATTGTTCTTCCTCCTTTAGTTGTCTTAGAAACTCTAGAAATCTTTAATAATTTCTCTTGAAATTGTTTTTCTTCTTTAACTAACTTAGACAAGTGAAGTCCTCCTCTCTACAAGAATTAGAATTTAAGTCCTGCTTCTCTTGCAGCCTCTGCAAGGGCAGCTACTCTTCCTGTGTATTTATAACCAGATCTGTCAAATACGATAACAGATATATTTTTTGCTACAGCTCTTTCAGCTATTAGCTTTCCAACAAGCTTAGCAGACTCGATGTTTCCACCGTGTTTTACATCTCCTTTGATCTCTTTAGCTATTGTAGATGCAGAAACTAAAGTTACTCCATTTACGTCATCAACTAATTGAGCAAAGATGTTGTTGTTTGATCTATATATAGAAAGTCTTGGTCTCTCTGCTGTACCAGAAATTTTGTTTCTGATAGATAAGTGCTTTCTTCTTCTAATAGCGTCTCTATTAACTTTCTTAAACAACGTTTTAACCTCCTTATTCTCAGCATACTAACTATATTTAGTTAGTATTATGATTTCTTACCTTCTTTTCTTCTGATTACTTCGTCAGAATACTTAACCCCTTTACCTTTGTAAGGCTCTGGAGCTCTCTTAGATCTGATGTCAGCAGCAACTTGTCCTACTACATCTTTCTCTATACCTTCAATGTGGATAGTTGTATTTTTCTCAACTGTCATTTTGATTCCTTCAACAGCATCGATTACAACTGGGTGAGAGTAACCTAAAGCCATCTCTAATCCAGCATTTTTCTCAGTAGCTCTGTATCCAACCCCTACTAAAGTAAGAGTTTTCTTGAACCCTTCAGAAACTCCAACAACCATGTTGTTTAATAGAGCTCTTGTAGTTCCATGTATAGCTCTTACAGCTGGTAAGTCATTTGGTCTAGCAACTGTAATTTCGTTGTTCTCTACGTTTATTGTTAACTCTTCGTTAAAATTCTTAGTTAAAGTACCTTTAGGTCCTTTTACAGTAACTACATTTCCTGCAGCTACTGTAACTTCTACCCCAGCAGGTACCACTATGATCTTTTTACCTACTCTTGACATATGGCTACCTCCTAGTTATTACCAAACGAATGCAAGAATTTCTCCACCAACGTTTTCTCTTCTAGCAACTCTATCTGTTACGATTCCTCTAGAAGTTGAAACGATAGCAATTCCTAAACCTGATAATACTCTTGGCATATCTTCTACAGAAGAATAAACTCTTCTTCCTGGCTTAGATATTCTCTTGATTCCTTTGATTACTCTTTCTTTTCCGTCATACTTTAAGTATACTCTTATATTCTTTTTATTTCCATCTGTTACAATTTTGTAGTTAGAAATATATCCCTCTTCTTTTAAAATCTCAGCGATTTTCTCTTTCATGTTAGAGTGAGGAACATCTGTTTTCTCGTGCATTACAGCATTTGCATTTCTAACTCTTGTTAACATATCTGCAATTGGATCTGTTAAAAACATCTATTAAATCCTCCTTTCATCAATTACCAAGATGATTTCTTTACACCTGGAATAAGTCCAGCACCTGCTAATTGTCTGAACTTAACTCTCGAAATTCCGAATTCTCTCATGAATCCTCTTGGTCTTCCATCTAATTGACATCTATTTTTCTTTCTAACTTCTGAAGAGTTCTTAGGTAATTTGTTTAGCTCAAACATAGCTTCCATATCTCCCTCGTTGATTCTCTTCTTCAGTTCAGCTCTTTTTTCAGCATATTTATCGCATAAAGTTGTTCTTTTTGCTTCTCTAGCGATCATTGACTTTTTAGCCATTTATTCTTAACCTCCTCACTATTTACTTTTTGAAAGGCATTCCGAATGCCTTAAGTAAAGCTCTTCCTTCTTCATCTGTTTTAGCTGAAGATACTATAGTGATAGACATTCCTAAAAGCTTGTCAACTTTATCAAACTCGATCTCAGGGAAAACTAATTGATCTCTTAATCCTAAAGAGTAGTTTCCTCTTCCGTCGAATGAATCCGCTGGAACTCCTTCGAAGTCTCTTACTCTTGGAAGAACTACATTTACTAATCTATCTAGAAAATCGTACATTCTCTCTTTTCTTAAAGTAACTTTTGCACCGATTGGCATTCCTTCTCTTAACTTAAATCCAGCTTCTGATTTTTTTGCTTTTCTTACAACTGGTTTTTGTCCTGTGATTATTGCTAAATCAGCCATTGCAGCATCGATTAACTTAGAGTTTTGAGTTGCCTCTCCTACTCCCATGTTAACAACGATTCTGTCTAATTTTGGACATTCCATAACGTTTGATAATCCTAACTCTTTCATTAAGTTAGCAACTATTGTATCGTTATATAACTTGTGATATCTAGAAACGTATTTAGACACTTACGTTCTCCTCCTCTCTTATAAAGTTTCTCCAGATACTTTAGAGTATCTTACTTTTTTACCGTCCACAAACTTGTATCCAACTCTAGTTGGTTTACCAGCTTTCTCATCAAATAACATTACTTTTGAAGAGAACATTGGAGCTGGTTTAGTTACAACTCCACCTTGTGGGTTTATTTGTGAAGGTTTCATGTGCTTTGTAACCATGTTGATGTTCTCAACAACGATTTTTCCTTTTTTAGGGAACACTTTTACTACCTTACCTGTTTTACCTTTATCTTTTCCAGATATTACGAAAACTGTATCTCCAGTTTTTACATGTAATGAATCTGGTACAAATTTAATCTTAGGTTTAGCCACGACAATTAGCCTCCTCTCTCAATTATATTACTTCTGGAGCTAGTGATACTATCTTCATGAAGTCTTTAGCTCTTAATTCTCTTGCAACTGGTCCGAATATTCTTGTTGCTTTTGGTTCATTGTTATTGTTTAAAACAACAGCTGCGTTGTCATCAAACTTAATGTATGATCCATCTTCTCTTCTTAATTCTTTTTTAGTTCTAACAATAACTGCCTTTACTACGTCTCCTTTTTTAACGTTTCCACCAGGTATTGCTTCCTTAACTGATGCCACAACAATGTCACCGATTCTACCGAATCTTCTTCTAGATCCTCCAAGAACTCTTATAACCATAAGTTTTTTAGCTCCCGAGTTATCAGCAACATTAAGGATAGTTTGTTGTTGTACCATTAAATTATCCTCCTCTCAACAATAATTTGGATTATTATCTAGCTTTCTCTATAATATCAACTAGTCTCCATCTCTTATCTCTAGATAATGGTCTAGTTTCCATGATTCTTACTTTATCTCCAGTTTGAGCTACGTTGTTCTCGTCATGTGCTTTGAACTTCATAGTCTTCTTAACTCTCTTTTTATAGATTGGGTGTAATGTCATTGTTTCGATAGCAACAACTATCGTCTTGTCCATCTTATCTGAAACAACGATTCCTTCTCTTAATTTTCTCTCGTTTCTCAAGATTTTGACCTCCTCTTCTTAAGAATCTATATTGTAAACAAAAGATTTAATTATCTTTCGTTTAATATAGTGTTTATTCTTGCGATCTCTCTTCTTACTTCTCTTATCTTAGCAGTGTTAGTTACTTGTCCTAATGAAAGTTGGAACTTTAGGTTGAATAATTCTTCCTTAAGCTCTTTACACTTTACTACTAAGTCTTCAGTAGATATTTCTCTTATTTCCTTAGCTCTCATTAGTTCTCACCACCATTCTCTCTTTTTACAATCTTACATCTGATAGGAAGTTTCATAGAAGCTTTTCTTAAAGCTGCTATAGCTTTCTCTTCAGTAACACCAGATACCTCGAACATTATTCTTCCAGGTTTAACTACTGCTACCCAACCTTCTACGTTTCCTTTACCTTTACCCATTCTCACTCCAGCTGGTCTAGCAGTGATTGGCTTATCAGGGAATATTCTTATGAAAGTCTTACCTTCTCTTTTGAATGTTCTGTTGATTCCAACTCTACAAGACTCGATCTGTCTGTTTGTTATCCATGCTGGCTCAAGGGCTTGTAATCCGTAATCTCCGAAAGCAACAGTGTTACCTCTTTGAGCTGTACCCTTCATTCTTCCTCTAAACATTTTTCTATGTTTCGTTCTTTTAGGCATTAACATGATTACGCTTCCCCTCCTTCCTTCTTAGTTGGAAGTACTTCACCGTGGAAGATCCAAACCTTGATTCCAAGAGCTCCATAAGTTGTATGAGCTGTAGCTGTAGCGTAGTCGATATCTGCTCTTAGTGTATGTAGAGGTACTTTACCTTCTACTACCCACTCAGATCTTGCGATCTCAGCACCATTTAATCTTCCAGAAACCATAACTTTGATTCCTTTTGCTCCAGACTTCATTGCTCTCATAACAGCTTGGCTTACTGCTCTCTTATATGCTACCCTTTTCTCGATAGATGTAGCGATGTTTTCAGCAACTAAAGTTGCATCTTTGTTAAATTCTTTAACTTCTTGAACTTTAACTGTAACTTTTCTTCCAGTTAATGTCTCAAGTTTAGCTCTTAAAGATTCTATTTCAGAACCTTTTCTTCCGATGATTATACCAGCTTTAGCTGTGTGTATTAAAACTACAACGTGTGATGGAGAAGTTCTCTCGATTTTTACCTTCGAAATTCCCGCGTGGAAGTAGTTCTTTTTGATCATTTCTCTGATCTTTGTATCTTCATGGAAGAACTTTGCGTATTCTTTTTTATCTGCATACCAGATAGAATCCCAAGTTCTTGTTATTCCAAGTCTCAGTCCTCTAGGGTCTACTTTTTGTCCCACAGTCTTACCTCCTTACTACTTTTCAGACACTGCCACAACAATGTGTGCTGTTGGTTTTCTTATTATATCTGCTCTTCCCATTGCTCTAGGCATGATTCTTTTTAGAGCTGGTCCGTCATTTATCATTATAGTTGATACTACTAACTTTTCTTCGTCCATATTGAAGTTGTTAGTTGCATTAGCAATTGCTGATGCTAGTGTTTTCTTTATAAATCTAGCTGCTTTTTTGTTAGTAAATTCTAACGTATCTAAAGCTTCTAATGCTGATTTTCCTCTCACTAAGTCTGCTACAAGTCTAGCTTTTCTTGGAGATAATCTTACGAATCTAGTTATTGCTCTAGCTTCCACTAGTCCAACCTCCTTTTTCTACTATCAATTTATTCTATTAAAATCGATTATTTTTTCTTTTTCTTTTTGTCTACACCGTGACCATAGTATGTTCTAGTTGGTGCGAACTCACCTAGTTTATGTCCAACCATTTGCTCTGTTACATGAACTGGTATATGTTTCTTTCCATTGTAAACACCGAAAGTTAATCCTATAAAGTTAGGGAATATAGTTGATCTTCTTGACCAAGTTTTTATTACCGCTTTTATATTTTCAGTAGCAACTGCTTCGTCAACTTTCTTCATTAAGTGGTGGTCACAAAAAGGTCCTTTTTTTAATGATCTAGCCATTACCTATTAGCCTCCTCTCGAAAATTACTTTTCGTTTCTTCTTCTTACGATAAACTTGTCAGAAGTTTTTCTTCCTCTTGTCTTAACACCATGAGCTGGTTTACCCCAAGGAGTCATTGGAGATTTTCTTCCTACTGGAGCTTTACCTTCTCCTCCACCGTGTGGGTGATCACAAGGGTTCATTACAGATCCTCTAACGTGAGGTCTTCTTCCTTTGTGTCTGTTTCTTCCAGCTTTACCTAGTGAAACTAGGCTGTGCTCAGAGTTTCCTACTTCACCGATAGTTGCCATACATTCTCCGTGAACTAATCTTAATTCACCTGATGGTAACTGAACGTGACAGTAAGTTCCTTCTTTTGCAACTAGTCTTGCTGCAGTTCCTGCAGATCTAACTAATTGTCCACCCTTTCCTCTTTGTAACTCAACGTTGTGTATCTGTGATCCAACAGGCATCTCTTTTAATTTAAGAGCATTTCCTGGCTTTATTTCAGCATTTGAACCAGCCATTACGATATCACCTTTCTTAAGTCCCTTTGGAGCAAGAATATATCTCTTTTCTCCATCTGCGTACGATAATAGAGCGATGTTTGCCGTTCTATTTGGATCGTACTCAAGTGATACTACCTTTGCAGGTACATCTAATTTATTTCTTTTAAAGTCGATGATTCTGTAAAGTCTTTTGTGTCCCTTGTCTCTATTTCTACAAGTTCTGTGTCCATAGTTATCTCTACCATAAGCAGATTTTAATGGAGTAGTTAAAGACTTTTCAGGTCTAACTTTATCTAAATCTTCGTTAACTAATCTAGACATATGTCTAGTACCATTAGTTATAGCATTTAACTTTCTAATTGCCATCTTTGTTAACCTCCAAAATTTCCTGACCTATAATTATCTTTAGCTTTATCCTTATTTTATTATTATAAAGAACTAAACTTCTAATTATTTTTCAATTATACTTCTGCGAAGTAAGTTATTGTGTTTCCAGCAGCTAATTTAACAATAGCTTTTTTCTTAGCTTGAGTCTTGTAAAGTTTCATTCCATGTCTTTTAGTAACTGGCTTTACATTGATTGTAGCTACAGATTCAACTTTTACGTTAAATATAGTTTCGATAGCTTTTCTGATCTCAACTTTATTTGCTTTTGGACTTACCTCAAATGTGTACTTGTTGTAATCTCTTCTTAAAATCTCAGTTTTTTCAGTGATTACAGGCTTCTTTACGATATCGTAAGCAGTCATTATGCAAGCACCTCCTCGATTGTCGTTAACGCTTCCTTAGTTACGATAACTTTCTCTTGCTTTAATAACCAGTAAACTCCAATCTCATTTGGTTGAAGAACTACTGCGTTCTCTAAGTTTCTAGCTGATAAGTATAAGTTGTAATCAGCTTCTGTAGCAAGGTCATTTACAACGAATAATTGCTTTGTGTTAGCTGTTAAAGCGTTAGTTAAAGCGATTATTGTTTTTGTTTTTGGAGCTTCGATAGTTCCATCAAGAACTAAGATTTCTCCAGCTGCAACTTTCGCAGAAAGTGCTGATCTTAAAGCAAGGTTTCTTACTTTTTTGTTTACTTTTTTCTCGTATGATCTTGGTTGTGGTCCGAAAGTAACTCCTCCACCTACCATGTGTGGAGCTCTGATAGAACCTTGTCTAGCTCTTCCAGTTCCTTTTTGTTTGAAAGGCTTTCTTCCTCCACCTTTAACCATAGCTCTAGTTTTAGTAGCTGCAGTTCCTTGTCTAGCAGCTGCTAACTCTGCAGTTAATACTTCATGTAATACTGCTTGATTAGGCTCGATTCCAAATACAGAATCTTTAACTTCTACAGTACCAGTTTGGTTACCTGCTAAGTCATATATGTTTAAAACTGCCATTATTTTCCTCCTTCCTCATCTACTAACTAATTATTTCTTTACAGCCGGTTTAACAACGATATATCCGTTCTTTGGACCAGGTACTGCACCTTTAATTAGTAGTAAGTTGTTTTCTGCGTCAACTTTAACAATTTTTAAGTTTTGAACTGTTACAGTTGCATTTCCGTATTGTCCAGCCATTTTTTTGTTCTTAAGAACTTTTCCAGGCCAAGACGACATTCCTATTGATCCTCCAAGTCTGTGGTTTCTTGAAACCCCGTGTGAAGCTCTGTTTCCACTGAAGTTATGTCTCTTCATAACCCCTGAAGTCCCTTTACCTTTTGAAGTACCAGTAATGTCTACGAAAGCAACTTCTGCTAAAGTATCCACTTTGATCTCTTGTCCAAGTTCGATTCCTTCTACTGAATCAACTTTTAACTCTTTAACAAATCTTAACGGCTTTACACCAGCTTTGTTAAAAATTCCCATTAATGGCTTTGTAGTATTTTTTTCTCTTTTTTCGTCAAATCCTAATTGTAAAGCTGTGTATCCGTCGTTCTCTGCAGTCTTCTTTTGAAGAACAAAGTTAGGTCCAGCTTCAACAACAGTAACTGGAATAAATTTTCCATCTTCGAAAATTTGAGTCATTCCAATTTTTTTTGCTAAAATTCCTGACATGTGTTTTACCTCCATCAAATAATATATTGGTTGACAACTTGCCCTCGTGGTTCCACCACTTTTCTTTAAAAAAAACGCCAACTTGTATTATTCTGTAAGGATAATTTAATTCTTAGCATCAAATTACCCGAAAATCAGCTGTCTGCTTTTTTCATCAGAACCTTTTCAACAAACTATTACGCTTGCTTTATTTCGATTCCAACACCAGCTGGTAAGTTAACTGCTGTTAAAGAAGCAATTGTCTTAGGGTTAGAGTTTTTAATCTCTACCATTCTTCTGTGCACTCTCATCTCGAATTGCTCTCTCGAGTCTTTGTTTACGTGTACTGATCTAAGTACAGTATATTTTTTTATTTTTGTAGGTAGTGGCATAGGTCCTGCAATTTCTGCTCCAGATTTCTTTGCTACTTCTACTATCTTTTTAGCTGATTGATCTAATAAAGTGTGATCATAAGCTTTTAAGTAAATTCTTAACTTGTTAGAAGCCATTTTACTTTTCGCACCTCCTTAAAAGTTTCGATTAAAAGAATTAAATAATTCTTTTGTACACTCTGGTAATTATATCACATTTTTTACAAAAAGCAAATGTTTTTTGCTTTTATTTAAAAGTTTTTTTACTTAGCTTTTTTAGGATTATAAAAGGGGACTAAGTCCCCCTTTATATGAACTAAATTTCACTTAGTTTTTAATTCTTGATTTAAGTAAGATTACTTAGTAATTTCTGCAACAACTCCAGAAGCTACCGTTCTTCCTCCTTCTCTTATCGCGAATC